>CAVKNU010000015.1:0-29101 GCA_963657465.1 Lachnospiraceae bacterium | reverse complement strand
TATGCTCATGCTTCTCAATGTCTCTCTTGGACTTACTCTTGATAACAAGCCAAACACCAGAGAACACGAGGATGGCGGCGATGGCTTGCATACCTTTGAACACGGCAAGACCAGCCAATACGCTCACAGTCACAGACACCAATGGCTGCACGTAGTTATAGACAGATACCACGGTAGGGCGCAAGGTCTTCTGACCAATCATCATGCAAATATATCCGAGATAGGTGCCGAAGAACACCACATACCCCGATTCCCACCAAGTGCTCATTGGAACATGGGCGAAGTCGATGCTAGCTACATGTCCGATAGTAAAAGGCCAAATCAAGACGGTAGCCCAAAGGAACATCCACTTGTTGATGGTGAAGAGCGAATATTTGGACAGCAGGTTTTTGAAGAGCGACAGGTAGAGGGCGAAGGAGAGCTGCGCCGACATACAGAGCAAGTCGCCCCAGATGTTTCCCACCTTGGCATTGCCTGCCGTGGCGCTTGTCAGGATGATGATGACGGCACCTGCGCATCCCATCAACACGCCGATAGCCTTTTTCCAAGTGATTGGTTCTTTCAATATCAAGAAGGAGAGAACCATGGCGAAGATAGGCATCGAGGTAGTCATGATGCTGGAGTTGCTAGGCGAGGTCATGTTCAGTCCGATGGTGTAAGAACACTGGTTGAAGACGAGGGCGAATATGCCTGCTGCTGCAAACATGAAGATGTCTTTTACGGGAACATGCTCCTTCTTGGTGAAGAGCGAAGTGAGCCAGAAGAGAATGGCTCCACCGAGAACACGGAAGCTTACGAGGTCGATGCCGTCAATGCCGTGAAGCATGGCATCCTTGCCAACAGGAGCCATCAAGCCCCAGAATGCACCCGAACAAAAAAGGCACAAGTGGGCTATAAGAGGTTGTTTGTTATCCATTTTACCTTATTTATTATTAAATTCGGGTGCAAAGGTACTAATTTTCGAGGAAAATGATTATATTTGCCCATAGATTTTTTAGAAGTAAAAGGAGTTAAGGAGTTAAAGAAGTTAAGACAATGGCTTTTTCTCTGCTAAGAACTCCTATTGTTAGTTCTTAAACGATAGCTTTATGCAGAAATACGCTGACTATATCAAACAAATAGAGATTGATTCTCTGTGGAGTGGTACCAAACATATTCTTTGGAACCTCGACCGTCGTGTCAACATCCTGAGCGGTGTGAATGGCGTAGGTAAGAGTACGATATTGAATAAGGTGGTGAAAGGACTTGCTGCTGGAGGCGAATTTCCTAGTCACATGCTCAAGGGAGTTCATCTGCAGGTGGAGCCTGAAGAAGCAAAGTGGATTCGTTATGACGTGATTCGTTCGGTGGATAGACCTTTGATGAATGCGGAGATGCTCAACAAGATAGATCTTACGCTCGTCACTGAACTAGATTGGCAGCTCTTCCAATTGCAACGAAAATACCTCGATTATCAAGTGAATATCGGTAATCGCATCATAGCCGTTCTACAGAGCGGTGAACCTGATGCTGCAGTGAAAGCACAGCGTCTGAGTGAACCAAAGAAACTCTTCCAAGATATCGTAGATAGCCTATTCAAGGATACGGGCAAGACCATCATCCGTACAGCCAACGAAATTCGTTTCAATCAGATAGGGGAGCAACTGATGCCTTATCAACTGTCGGCTGGCGAGAAGCAAATCCTTGCTATTTTGCTCACCGTGCTCGTGGAGGATAACCAACCTTACGTGCTCTTCATGGATGAGCCAGAAATCAGTCTTCATTTCGAGTGGCAAAAGCAACTCATCGGTCTGGTATTGCAGCTCAATCCGAACATCCAGCTCATCATGACTACTCATAGCCCGGCAGTGGTGATGGACGGATGGACTGACCGAGTGACCGATGTGAGTGACATCACCATCAAATAATGTTGAATGTTGAGTGTAGAATGTTAAATTGTTCTGCTTATGGCTAAACGTTTAACCGATAATATCAATTCCCAATACTTTGAGGCCATCAACAAGATGACCCCGAAGAAGGCTCGACGTAAAATTATCGCTTATGTCGAGAGCTATGATGATGTGTTCTTTTGGCGTTCTGTGCTCGGTCGGTTTGAGGATGAGACTCGCTCGTTTGATATTATGCTTCCCACTCGCAACCAGCATCTCGACCGTGGTAAGAAGGCAGCCATTGCCAACATGCTCAAGGGAGTGGGGCGAGACATGATAGCCTGTGTGGATGCTGATTACGACTATATTTTGCAAGGTGAGACGGAGATGTCGAAACAAATGTTGGAGAATCCTTACATCTTCCATACTTATGCTTATGCCATAGAGAACTTTCAGTGTTATGCCAAGGGATTGCATGAAACGTGTGTGATGGTGACGCTCAACGACCATCATATCTTCAATTTCGAACGCTTTTTTGATGCTTATTCGAACACGATATGGCCACTATTTGTTTGGCACATGGCATTCGTGCATCGCCGTAAGATGACCATGCATTTCGATATGTCTGAATTTAATAAGGTGATAGTATTGCCTACGGTTCGCATCCAAGACCCGAAGTGGGCGATAGAATATCTGGGCAAGAAAGTGCGGGCTAAGATTTTCCAATTGGAACGTCGATTCCCAAAGCTCAGGGATGCTTTGCCTGCTGAGGCTCGTAAGCTTAATGCCCTGGGCATCAATGAACATAACACCTATTTATATATACAGGGGCATCATCTTTTCGACCTTGTGGTAAGTCCAATCGTGCAGACTGTCTGCGATCAGTTGCGCAATGAGCGAGAGAACGAGATACGCGACCGTGCCATCCACTCGGAGCAAGCCCGCACAGAAATGGCTTGCTATGAGAATAGCCTAGGCAAGGTGAAGATGATGATGAAGAAGAACACGTATTACCAGTTTTCGCCAGAGTTTCAGAAGATACAGGCGGATGTAGAGAAGTTTTTAGAAACATAAAGTTACCGTCCAACAGCTGATGTGCGCTTGCACAACACCTGTTGGACGGCTGCATATCAGCTGTTGTGCACTTGCACATCAGCTGTTGTGCGCCCCAAAGAGTAGGTCTCCAAGAACTTCAGTGTACCCTCTACCTTCAGTGTCTTGGTAGATGCAGGCACAACGATGCTCTCGCCACCTTGCAGTGTAACCTCATTGCCCTCGTTATCGGTAATCTTTGCCTCACCCTTCAAGCCAATGAGGATAACGAAACTATCCAACTCGGAGTAATCCAGTGTCATAGGTTCGTCGAGATCATATACGGCAGTATTGAAGAAAGGACACTGTACTACGCTTACCCCCTCATTCTTTACAGGAGTATAGTTTTGGCGATAATCAGGAAGAACGGTATAGTCGATGCACTCGGAAGCCTCCTTGGTGTGGAGTTGGCGATAGTTGCCGTCCTTGTCCTTGCGCTTGAAGTCGTAGATGCGATAGGTGACGTCGCTGGTCTGCTGAATCTCTGCTACGAAACAACCTGTGCCGATGGCATGGATACGACCTGCAGGGATGAAGAAGCAGTCGTCTTCCTTTACATTATATTGAGCCAAGGCATCTGTGATGGTATCATTTTCTACCATTTCCTTGTATTGCTCTGGTGTAATCTGCATCTTCAAACCGTTGTAGAGCTTGGCATCTGGTTCGCATGGAAGTGCATACCACATCTCAGTCTTGCCACGTTCCTTGCCCTGCTTGTGGGCAATCTCATCATTAGGATGCACCTGGATGGAAAGGTCGCGGTTGGCATCGATGAACTTGATGAGCAAAGGAAACTCATTGCCAAATCGTTTGTAGTTCTCCACACCCAGGAAGTCATCCTTCAATTCGGCAACTACCTCATTGAGGCTCTTACCTTTCATCTCTCCATCGGCAACGATGCTCTCATTGCCTGGTACGCCAGAAATCTCCCAACTCTCACCTACGTTTTCTTGTTGGATGTCGAGATGCTTGAAGGCTATAATCTTGTTACCGCCCCAAATGGTTGATTTCAATAGTGGTTGAAATTTTAATGGTTTCATATTACTTTAAACTTTATAGTTGATAATTAATTCTCTTTCCAGAAAGAAGGGGTGAAGATGACCAAGACACTGAAAATCTCCAGACGCCCAATCAGCATCATCAGTGAACAGAACCATTTGGCAACATCGGGTAGTTCGCTCCACGACATGGTAGGACCTATCTCAATGCCTAGTGTAGGACCGACGTTTCCCACACAACTCAGGGTAATGGTAATGGCATTGGTGCTGTCGATGCCCATTGCTATCATGGTGAATGAGATGATGAGGCAGATGATGAGGTAAATAACCAAGAATGCCAATAAAGTGACTCGCTTTTGGTTAGGTACGTTCACACCATCTATCTTCAAAGGCAAGACTGCATTGGGATGAAGTATCTGTCGAAATTCATTCTTTACGATTCGCAAGAGCATCACGCCACGGATACATTTGAGTCCTCCACTGGTACTGCCCGAGCAGGCTCCGAAGAACATGCACATGGCTAAGACTACCCAGGTGACGTGTGGCCATAGGGCTGCATCGTCATTGAATAGGCCTGTGGTAGTGATGAATGATACCACTTGGAACAAAGCACTGCGGAAAGCATGTTCTAAGTCGTAATTGCGCATCATCAGCAGTTCTATCATAATAAATAAGGTGAAGGCTGATACGAGAAAGATATAGAATTTAAACTCCGAGTTCTTGAACAGGTCTTTCACTTTCAACTTGATGACGGCAGCATATAATAAGGTGAAGTTGATGCCGGAGAGAAAGCAAAAGAGCGTACAGATGTATTCGAGCGTAGGTGAATGGAAAAACTCTGTACTCGTGTTGTGAGTGGAAAAACCACCCGTTGCCGTGGTGGTCATGGCATAGTTGAAACTATCAAAGACTCCCATTCCTCCCAAATAATAACAGGCAATACAGGCAATGGTAAGCACCAGGTAGATGCTCCAAATCCATTTGGCACTGGTGGAGAGGCGAGGATGCAGTTTGGTCTTGATAGGTCCTGTGGCTTCTGCTGCAAAGACTTTGGTCTGTCCACCAACAAGTGATGGTAACAAGGCTATCGTAAAGAATACAATTCCCAAGCCACCAATCCATTGGGTGAGCGATCGCCAAAAAAGCAGTCCATGTGGTAGGGCTTCCACGTCGTCAATGATAGTGGCTCCCGTAGTGGTGAATCCCGACATGGTTTCGAAGTAAGCATCTGTGAAACTGTTGAGATAACCGCTTATCAAGAAGGGCAAGGTGCCAAAGAGACTGAAGATGGTCCATGACAGTGTGACCACAAGGTAGGCGTCACGTCGCGACATGGAATTGTCGGCATGATGTCCTCTCCATTTTAAGGAAAGTCCACCTCCCACTGTTGCCAATATCGCAACCAGAAAGGCAAAACCGTCATCCTCTTGGTAGTAGAGAGCTACTCCCCAGGACAGTATCATCAATACAGCCTCGATAAACAGCAATTGACCTAATATCTTGCAAATCAGCTTTTGGTTGATCATATAAAATACTTTTCTATTTTCTTCATGTTGATATTGTGGCAGAATACCATGACAGAATCGCCAGCTTCAATCTGGGTGTTACCAGAAACGAGCATTCCTTCCTCTTTTCTCACGAGTCCACCGATGGTGACTCCGATAGGTAATCCTAAGTCTTTCACTGGCTTGCAAGTAACCTTGGAGCCTTCCTTGGCGATGAACTCTGCCACATCTGCATTGGCATTCATCAAGAACTTTACGTTCATGACGTCAGCATCGAGCATCATTTGATAGATGTAGCTAGCGGCAATGGCTTTCTTGTTGATAATGGTTCCGATGTCAAGACTTTCAGCCATGCTCACGTAATCTACGTTTTCCACCATGGCCACAGTCTTTCGCACGCCTAATCGCTTGGCGGTGAGACAGGCAAGAATGTTGGTCTCGGCATTGCCTGTCAGTGCAACGAAAGCCTGTGTGCTTCGGATGCCTTCCTCGTTGAGAAGAGGAATGTCTCTACCGTCACCATGGATGATGAGAGTTTTGTTCTCGTCGAGGATGTCATTGAGGTATTCGCAACGGTTCTCGTCGATTTCGATAACCTTGCATTCCATGTATTCTGGCATCTTCTTGATGGCTCTCACGGCAGTGCGACCACCGCCCATCACCATCACGTTCTTTACGTCCACATAGTGCTCTTTGCCCACAATCTTTCGAATGTAAGGGATGTAGTTGCGGGTGGTCATGAAGTAGGCGAGGTCGTAGAGCTTCAGTTCGTCATTACCTCCAGGGATGATGGTCTCGCCTCCACGCTTGATGGCTACCACATGGTAAGGATCGTTAGGACCACTGATATTCTTGAGTGGTTCGTTGAGGATTTCGCAAGTCTCACGAAGTTTGATGCCTAGCATGACCAAAGCTCCGTCGTGCACATCCCATCTCTGTCGTACCCAACTCATCTTCAGACCGTTGTTAATATCCACAGCTGCCAGCATCTCTGGATAGATGAGTTTGCTGATGCCCAGGTTCTGAAAGAACTCTTGTGCCTGAGGTGCCATGTATTCGGGATTATCTACCCTAGCCACCGTGCGTTGTGCCCCCAAGTTCTTTGCCAGGATGCAAGCTGTGATGTTGGTGCTTTCTACTGGAGTTACCGCAATGAACAAGTCGGCTGCGTCCACTCCTGCATCTCGCAAAATCTTTAGGCTCGTAGGTTTGCCCAACAAGGTAAGCAAGTCGTAGTCTGACCCTAGGCTTGCCAGTCGTTCCTCGCTTTCATCAATAAGGGTAATCTCTTCCTTGCTGTGAGAGAGAAGACGTGCCAAATGTGTGCCAATAGCATAAGCACCCGCTATAATTATCTTCATGATGTATTATCCTTTGATTGCTTTTTTTATTGATTCCTTGTCGAGATGTACAATCTCGCGCAATTGAGCCACCGTTCCATGTTCTACAAATTCATCTGGGATGCCCAGCCTTATGATTTGTGGTTGATAGACCTGGTCATTCATCCATTCCAAGATGGCAGAGCCGAGACCTCCAGTGCGAGTTCCATCCTCGATGGTGACGATACGTTGGAAATGGGTTGCTACTTCCTTCAATATATTTTCATCAAGAGGCTTGAGGAATCTCATGTCATAATGAGCGATACTCATGTGGGTCTCTTCCTCAACTTCTGCAATGGCTTTGGCGGCATCATTGCCTATCGGACCAATGGTGAGCACGGCAACATCCTTGCCGTCTTTTAGCTTTCTGCCTGTTCCCGTCTTGATTTCTTCCATCTCGTTGTGCCAGTCGGTGAGTACGCCGTTTCCCCTAGGGTAACGAATCACATAACAACCTTGGTCTGGTAATTGGGCAGAATACATCAGGTTGCGCAATTCATGCTCATTCATAGGCGAAGCAATCGTGAGATTAGGTATCGGACGAAGTGAAGCCATGTCGAACACGCCATGGTGGGTAGGACCGTCTTCACCTACCAAACCTGCACGGTCGAGACAGAGCACAACTGGCAGATTCAATATAGCCATGTCGTGGATGATGTTGTCGTAAGCTCTTTGCGCAAAAGAACTATAGATGTTGCAGAATGGAATCAGTCCATCCTTTGCCATTCCACTGGAGAAAGTGACAGAATGTCCTTCGGCAATACCTACATCGAAAACTCGATCGGGCATGGCTTTCATCATGATGTTCATTGAACAACCTGTAGGCATGGCAGGAGTAACACCTACGATGCGAGGATTCTTTTCGGCTAACTCTAACAATGTATTTCCGAAAACATCTTGAAATTTTGGAGGTAGGTTGGTAGTGTCACTAACCAATCGCTCGCCAGTCTCAACATCAAACTTACCCGGTGCATGCCAAATCGTGGCACTCTTCTCAGCAGGCTCATATCCCTTGCCTTTCGTGGTGTGAAGATGTAGGAGCTTCGGACCTTTCATGTCTTTCAGCTGTTTGAGTACTCTCACCACTTCTTTCACGTCGTGACCATCAAAAGGACCGAAATATCTGATATTCATCCCCTCAAAGATGTTCTGCTGATGACTTAATGCTGATTTCAAAGCATTGTTCAGTCGTATGATGCCTTTGCGTCGATCTTCGTTCAGGTAGCCTTTGGAATGCAACCACTGAGATGCTTTAAAGCGAAGCTTGTTGTAGGTTTCATTCGTATCGAGGTTGAGCAAATATTTCTCCATGCCACCTACGGCTCGGTCGATGCTCATATCATTATCATTGAGTATGATGAGCATGTCGTTAGGCGTACTTGATACATTGTTTAGTCCCTCAAAGGCTAATCCTCCACTCATGGCACCATCTCCGATGACAGCCACCACATGTCTGTCAGTGCATCCTGTCTTTCGGGCAGCCACAGCCATACCTAATGCGGCAGATATTGAATTGCTGGCATGTCCACAAGTAAAAGTATCGTATTCACTTTCCAATGGGGTAGGAAAAGGGCGAATGCCATACAGCTTTCTGTTGGTGCAGAAAGAGTCACGGCGTCCCGTAAGGATTTTGTGTCCATAAGCTTGATGCCCTACGTCCCATACGATTCGGTCGTATGGCGTATTATAAACATAATGTAAGGCTACGGTAATTTCAACAACGCCAAGGGAAGAGGCAAAATGACCAGGATTGACAGAAACCTCGTCGATGATGTCTTCTCTTAGTTCTTTGCAGATTTGCGGCAATTGTTCGATGCTGAGTTGTCGTAAATCCTTTGGGTATTTTATCTTATTTAATAGACTAAACTTATTTTTATCCATGTGTTCATCGTGAATAATAGTGCAAAGATAACGCTTTTTTTCAATATAAAACACTTTTATGCAGATATTTTCTCTTTTTCCGAATATTCTTTGTATTTTTGCAGAAAATAATAAATATTTAAAAGATGAAAAAGAACTTTATCCTAATGGGAGCTTTCTTGATGGCTACAGCATCATTGATGGCTCAGACAAAGAACGGAGGCATTTCTTCGCAGGTGCTTCAGCAAATTCAGAAATCACAGAAGAGTGGAGTGGCAGACAAAGCTTTGTTTAATGCAATTTCAAGCAACAGTATTGATGACTTGGTGAAAAACCATGCCAATTCAGCTCCTGTAGATACTCATTTCAGCATTGAGACTCCTTCTCAGAACATTCACAACCAAAAGAGTTCGGGTCGTTGCTGGATGTTCAGTGGATTCAACGTGCTTCGTTCTAATTTTGCCAAGAATGACAAGCAGGGACGTGTAGTGGAGTTCTCTCAGGATTATCTCTTCTTCTACGATCAGTTGGAGAAAGCCAACTTGATGTTGCAGGGAGCTATCGATACTGGTAAGAAGTCTATTGAGGATCCTCAGGTACAGTTCTTCTTCAAGAGTCCGCTGAATGATGGTGGAACTTTCTGTGGTGTGGCAGACTTGGCTGAGAAATATGGTTTGGTGCCAATGAGCGCTATGCCAGAGACTTATTCTAGCAATAATACCAAGAAAATGAGTAGTTTGATAAGCAGTAAGCTGCGTGAGTTTGGCTTGGAATTACGCCAGATGGTAGCTGGAGGCAAGAAGCCTGCTGCTATCCAGGCTCGCAAGGCTGAGATGTTGGGCACTGTTTATCACATGTTGAGCCTTACTTTGGGTGAACCTGTCAAGGAGTTTACCTATGCTTTCCGTGATAAGAAAGACAATCAAGTAGGCGAGGCTAAGACCTATACTCCTAAGAGTTTCTATGAGGAGACGGTTGGTCATGGCTTGAATGGTACTTTCTTGATGGTGATGAACGATCCTCGTCGCCCTTATCACAAGACATACGAGGTGGAGTATGACCGTCACACTTACGATGGACACAACTGGAAGTATCTCAATTTGCCTATGGAAGAGATTGCCAATCTTGCCATCGCTTCCTTGAAGGATGGTCACAAGATGTATTCTAGCTACGATGTGGGTAAGCAGCTCGATCGCAAGCGTGGTTATTTGGCTTTGGATAACTTCGATTATGGAAGTCTCTTCAATACCACATTCCCAATGAATAAGGCTGAGCGTATCAATACCTTTGATAGCGGAAGCACACATGCCATGACACTTACTGCCGTAGATCTCGATGCCAATGGCAAGCCAGTGAAGTGGAAGGTTGAGAACAGCTGGGGCGCAGATAATGGATTCAGCGGTTGCTTCATCATGACCAATGAGTGGTTCAATGAGTTCATGTTCCGTTTGGTCGTAAATAAGAAATATGCTTCAGAGCAGTTGCTCAAGGAGTTTGACCAAAAGCCAACCATGTTGACTCCAGATGATCCTTTGTTCCAGTTGGAAGACTAATAGGATGATATTCAATGCCATATATGATGGATGTTCAGCTGTCATATATGGCATTTCTAGAATCAACATAAAAGAAATATGGATAAGCGAGAAGTCTTTGCACAATTTTTCAAAGCATATTATACCCGATTGTATTATTATGCCTTGCAACTTCTGAAAGACGAAGAGGCGAGCCGTGATATTGTGAGTGGTGTTTTCGCTCACGTATGGGAAAACTTTGCCTCTTGCGATATGCAGACCTTGCCGGCTTTCTTGCTTAAGGCCGTGAAAAACAAATGTTTGGATTATCTTCGTCATTCACAAGTCCAGTCTCAATACGCCGAGTATTACCTTCATGCTGTAGATCAATGTTATGAAGATAATGATGTACAAGGGGAACGGCAACGGCAGGTGGAGGAGATGCTTGACCTTTTGCCCGATACGACTCGTCATGTTTTAGAGGAATGTTATCTTAACCATAAGAAGTACCGAGAAGTGGCAGAGGAAATGAACGTCTGCCAAGAGACGGTGAAGAGGCACATCATGAGAGCCTTGAAATTGTTAAGAGAACATTATAATCAAAAGAAAACCTGAAAACGGTGTTACCATATTGAAAGGTAAAACGTATTATTCTTGGTAAAGAAATAGAAACATGATGAAGGAAATAGATATTTTTAATGACGATAGCTTACAAAATGACATCCAAGACTTGGTTGTCATCGAGCAGACTATGATACGAAACAAGTATCCTCTGCCTGATGTGGATGCGGAATTGGAGAAGATTATTGGTAAGGAAGAAAAGCCCGAATCACGTCGCCCAGTGATACGAATGATGCTGAGCGCCGTTCTTGGTGCAGCAGCCATGCTGGCTGTAGTGTTGCTTTGGCAATGGAGCCAAGGTGGAAGTCTGGGCTTGGGACACGTAAAGGACCAGATGGCACAAAATATGCCTTCTGCATCTGGAATGGCAACTATCCAAACAGCCAAAGGTGAGTTGATTACCTTGACGCTAGCAGATGGTACGGAGGTGAAACTGAATGGAGAAAGCAAGATAGTCTATCCTCATCAGTTCAAGGGTAAGCAACGCATGGTGTATTTGGAAGGAGAGGCTTTCTTCAAGGTTCGTCATGATGTCAATCGCCCTTTCTTGGTAGAGGCTGGAGGAATTGTCACTAGAGATTTGGGTACATCCTTCAATATCAGTGCTTATTCTGGCCAGGATTGCAAGGTAACTTTGGTAGAGGGAAGTGTTGAGGTGTTGGCTAAGGGAAAACATCAACCTGTGGTTCTGACTCCAGGACAGCAATTCTCCTTGCAGCAGTCTCAAAACGTTGAAAATATAAAGTCGGTAGATACGGAGGAGACTACAGCTTGGGCTGATGGTGTACTCTATTTCCGTGACCAGACCTTGGAATATGTAGTAGATGAATTGGCTGCTTATTATAAGGTACAGGTAGATTTCCGCAATCAGCAAGCCAAATCTATGCACTTGGATTTCTCTGCAGATAAAAAGGGTTCTGTAACTGAAGCCATTGCTCTCTTGAATGATTTGGGCATAGCCAAGATTTCTATTAAAGGTAATAGAATCGTAGTGGAGTAAATACCTCTTTTTGTAAGAGAAATAACTTTTTTCGTAATTTTTTGAAAGTTGATGTTACTAGTTTGCTTTCAAAAACGTATTTCTAGTGTTGTATTGATTAATAAACGAAAAGAGAGAATTATGAAAGAAGTTAAGACTGTATTTCTGTTTGCTATCCTCGCTTTGTTGATGGCAATGCCTGTAGGGGCACAGAATGCAAAGGGCGGCATTACGTTGTCGCTCAACAACGAACCTTTGGCTTCTGCACTCAGAATGGTGCAGCAAAAGTCTGACTACAAGGTAAGTTTTGTGGTGGAAGATGTAAGGTCTTATACGACGACTGTACATCTGAAGAATGCTACGGCGGTAAACGCAGTGAGGCAAATCTTGAACGCCAAGCCTTTCACCTATTCTGTGAATGGCAAGTTTATCATTGTGAAGAAAACATCTCATGCCAATCCTACTCATAAGGCAGATAATGGAAAGAAAGCTGATATCCGCTATCTTGAAGGCAACATCGTCGATGACGAGGGCGAGCCAATGATTGGTGCTACAGTCAGTGTGCCTGGTTCTCCTTATGGTACTGTGACTGATGTGGATGGCAACTTTTCTTTCTATATTCCAACAGAATGCAATACTGTTCAGGTTTCATACGTTGGTATGGACTCTCAGAATGTAAAGGTGGGTGGCAAGGAGAAGGTGAAGATTGTGATGTCTGAGAACAAAACCTTGCTTGGCGAGGTGGTTGTTACGGGTTACCAGACACTCTCCAAGGAGCGTGCCACAGGATCCTTTACCAAGGTTACTGCCGATGAGTTGCAGACCAAGCGTTTGACCGACCTCTCTACAGCGCTTGCTGGTGAGGTGGCTGGTTATAACGATGGTATGATTCGTGGTGTCACAACCATGAACGCTTCTACCTCTCCGCTTTATGTCATTGATGGCTTTCCTGTAGAGAAAACCAAATTGACGGGTAATGGAAACGGCATAGAGGAAGAACTGCCTGACCTCAATATGGACGACATCGAAAGCATCACCGTCTTGAAGGATGCTGCTGCAGCTTCTATTTATGGTGCTCGTGCTGCCAATGGCGTCATCGTCATCACCACCAAGAAGTCTGCTGCCAAAGGTAAGACCAATGTGTCTTTCAATGCTTCGCTCACTTGGCATCCTTATTCCTTTTATACAGATAACCTTGCCAACTCTGCCTTGGTGGTAGATTTGGAGAAGGAGTGGGCTGCCCAGAATCCTAATCTTGTGGGAGATGGTGCACAAGCTTATGCCAAGAATATGTTGGCAGAAAACATCTATCCTAGTGCCGGTATCCGTTCCATCTTGAACTATTATGCGGGCAATAGCTCAGAAAGTGAGATGAACGCTACTTTGAACCGTCTTGCTAGTCGTGGTTACAATTACTATAAGCAGATGGAGAAGTATGCCAAGCGTGATCCGCTGTACCAACAGTATAACATGAACTTGGTCAATAACTCGGTAAACAATCTCTTCAAGGCATCTGTCACTTATAAGCATAATACCTTGGAAGATAAGTATTCCAACAATCAGTCGCTTGGCTTGAACCTGACTAATTCTACCAATTTTACCAAGTGGCTCTCGCTCGACCTGGGCGCATATTTTAAAATAGGTGAAGACAATACGCAGAATTACAGCATTTTGTCTCCAGGCTATTCTGTTCTTCCATACGATGACCTTGTAAATGCCGATGGCAGCAACTATACCAAGCCTATGGCAGAAAGATACAATGCCAGTACCTTGGGATTGTATAAGAAATATGGGCTTTATAATATGGATATAACTCCATTAGATGAATTGGATCGCCAGATTACAACCAATAAGGAATTGGCTCTTCGTACTTTCGCTCGCTTGAATATCCAGTTCTTGCCTTGGTTGAAATATTCTGCTTCATTCCAGTATGAGCGAGCTTCCTATAGAGGCGAGGCTTTGCAGGACAAGGCTTCGGCGAGTGTTCGTAGCACAGTGAATGGCTATGCAGTGGCAAATGGGGATAATAGTGTAAACTATATGATTCCTTATGGCGACATCTTGAATCGTACAGACCAATATACTTCAGCCTACAATTTCCGTCAGCAGTTGAACTTCGATAAGACTTTCAAGGATGTACACTGTGTGACAGCCATATTGGGTACTGAGACTATCCAAAATAAGCAAGAGTTGCATCGCAATAAACTCTTCAATTATGATTCCCAGATGCTTACATCTTCCCTGCTTAACTATGCAGACCTTATTGCAGGTGTCAATGGAGTGTTGGGCTATCATAATATGTATGATTCAGACCTTGCATTCACCTATGAGAATATCAACCGCTATGTGTCTGTTTATGGCAATGCTGCCTATACTTACGATGATCGTTATAGTGTGACTGGTAGTTTGCGTTGGGATCGTTCTAATCTTTGGGGAACCAGTTCTAAGTATCAGAACAAGCCAATTTGGTCGGTTGGTGTCAGTTGGATAATTAGCAAGGAGAAGTTCTTCCATGTAGATTGGGTGAACTATTTGAAGCTTCGCATTTCTGATGGTATTGCTGGTAACGTATCCAAGAACTCAGCCCCTTACATGGTGGCAAGTTATAACAACAATAATCATGTAGGTGGAACGCAAGGTTATGTTCAGTCTCGTGCCAATCCAATGTTGAGTTGGGAGAAGACTAATACATTGAATATCGGTGTGGATTTTGCTCTGTTCAAGAACCGCTTGAATGGTACTATCGAGTACTATAACAAGAAAGGTACAGACCTCTTGGCTAGTACAATGGGTAATCCTACCGAGGGTTGGGGCTATAGCACCTATACCATCAACAATGGTGAGATGTACAACCGTGGTGTGGAAATCTCCCTCAATGGTGAAATCTTGCGTGCCAAGAATTTCTCTTGGAGAGCCAACATGACCTATGCTTATAATAAGAATAAGGTGACCTATGTGAATGTAAAGGCACCTATGTACATTCTCCAGCTCGATTATCCTTCGGCTTATCCGGTCATTGGCAACGAGTATAATGCCATCTATGGATATAAATGGGCAGGACTGAGCGAGGAAGGATTACCACAGGTTTATGATGAGAATGGGGAGAAGGTGACCAATCAGCCAACTACACTTGATGCCATTTCCTATATAGGTACAACAACTCCTAAGTATAGTGGCTCTTTTGGTACTACCTTTACTTATAAGGACTTCGACTTGAGTTTACAATTCCTCTTCGCAGGTGGTCATAAGATGCGCAACCAGAACCCAGCGTTCCTTACTTGCTCTTATTCTAGCATCGGTTATATCTCCAATATCGCAGGTGCTAGTGCTGCCCTTACCAACCGTTGGATGAAACCAGGAGATGAGGCTCATACCAATGTGCCAAAAGCAGTGTTCGCAGAGAGTGATTGGTCAGCCTCTTCTCTCTATAACACCTATTTTTATTCGGATGTCAATATTCTCGATGCTAGTTACATTCGTTTGAACAATGTGTCTCTGGCTTATCACTTGCCAAAGGCTGTTTGTCGCTCGCTCTTCATGCAGAGTGCTCGTATCCAAGCCAATGTGGAGAACCCATTCTTCTGGGCTAAGAGCAAGCAGGCTAAATATCAGTTGGCCGGATACAATGCCACTAACTATGTATTGGGAATCTATCTCAACTTCTAAAGTGTAGAATCATTTAAACAGAATATACAATGAAGAAAAATATATTATCCATTTTGCTGCTGATAGGTTTCGCATTGACATTCTCATCATGCGACAACTATCTCAACATTGAGCCAAAGGGCAAGCGCATCCCAAAGACACTTGCCGACTATGAGGCATTCCTTCGCTATGAATATGGTACGCATCGCATGCCTATCACACAGACTACCTATTTGCTCAACGACCAGTATCTCACCAATTCGTATGCCAGTTATTATCCTATGTATAAGGCAAACTACAATTGGGAGGAAGAAACCGACCGTGCCTATTGGAACAGTTCGGATGAAGGGGCTTACTATGCTGCATATAGTTCCATCAATACTTGTAACTTGATATTGGAGGATGTGCCAAACACAACAGAAGGCTCAGAACAGGAAAAGGCTGAGGTGATGGCATACGCCAAGGTGCTTCGTGTCATGAACTATTTCAACCTCGCCAATTATTATGCCAATACCTACGAGGCTTCATCGGCAGAGAGTAAGTTGAGTGTGCCATTGATAACAAGCAGTCTTCAGAATGCTGCCTATCATCAAGCTACCATTCAAGAGATTTATGATTTTATCCTCCAGGACTTAACCGAGGCTGTGGATCATCTTCCCGACATGGGAACCACCCTCTTACATCCAGGCAAGGGCGCTGCCTATGCCATGTTGGCCCGCACCTATCTGCAGATGATGAACTATGACAAGGCTTTGGAATATGCAGAGAAGGCACTTGCCATCAATGACAAGCTAGTGGATTGGGTGGCTTTCTATGAGGAAAACAAGAGTAAAATAGAACAGGAGAATGTTTATCCATCCCTTGCCACTCCTCTTGGTTTTGACAGCAAGGACTGCTACAACTTCAACTTTGCCGACAATAGTTCAAATTATGCCTCTTCAATATTTAAAATTCCTGTGCAGCGTGCCAAAGGTTTTGAGGAAGGGGATGCTTATTTCTTGAGCAACTGGAAGTTGAGAACCCAAGGTAGCGAAACTTTCTATCAAGGAATGACCAATGGCTACATCAATTTGGCAGGTATGCGTACCGTAGAGCAGTATCTCATCAAGGCAGAATGCTTGGCTCGTAAGGGACAGATGCAAGATGCAATGGATGTACTCAATCATGTACGCCAGACCTACATCCTGCCAGAGAAGTATCAGCCACTCGCTGCTTCTTCCGAGGCTGAGGCTATCCAATATATTCGTCAGGCTAAGGACAATTTGCTAATCTTCTCCATCGTGCCATTCTGTGATGCTCGTCGCTATAATGCAGAGGGCAAGTATGCTCGCACCTTGGTCAAAGAGATGGATGGCAAGCAAGTGAGCCTTACCCCAACTTCTCATCTCTGGACCTTCCCATTCCCTCAGGGTGCTCTTGATAACCCTGGCAATGGAAGTTTTGTACAGAATGTGGAAAAGTAATTAAATTCAGAAACATATAAATCTCTCTTTAAAATAATAGCAAAAAATGAAGAAAACGATTTTATCTATGTCATTGGCACTCCTTTTTCTCGTGAGTGCCAATGCTCAGAATGCCAACGAGAGTGTAGTGACTGCTACCATGAAGGGAGTTCCTGATGGTACTGAACTGCAAGCAATCTTGTCTTCTACGCATCGCACGGAGAACCCTATGGCTACAGGTGTGGTGAAGAACGGAAAGATTTCTTTTACATTGCCTGTTTCTGAGCCTCGTATGATTGGAGTAGGTCCAAAGGATGCACCTTTCATCTTCACTTATATGACCAAAGGTGGCGAAAACGTAAAAGTTTCGCTTACAGCAAAAACATATAATGATAATGCCAATCATGGTTATTATGGTGAGAATGTGAAGGTTACGGGTAGTGACATGAACGATGAATATGTGGCAAAGATTGGTGCAACGGTGGCTAGTCTCAATAAACAATACGATGACTATCATAAGCAATATGAGTCAATCAATGCCAAAATCAACGAGGCTTGGAAGGCCAAGGATTCCGTTCTGGTAAAAAAGCTCAAGGCTAGCGAGGATTACCAAAACTTTGCCAAGGCAGAGGATAACTTCTTTAAGACCGTGACCGCCTCGTATGAGAAACTCTATGCAGACAACAAGGACTCTTGGTGGGGACCATTCGCCATGCTCAACACGATGAGCTACTTTACCAAGGAAAATAAGAAAGAATGGGCCATGTTCTCTGATGCTGCAAAGAATAGCTTCTATGGTCAGTGCCTCAACGAACAGGTGAACCCAAAGACTTTCGAGGGTGAGTCTCTGCCTCAGTTTGAACTCCAACAGGCAGATGGCTCCAAGAAGAGTATGGCTAGTTGTGTGAAAGGGAAGAAATATTACTTGGTAGATTTTTGGGCATCATGGTGTGGACCTTGCCGCAAGGAAATTCCTAACCTGAAGAAGCTCTATGAGCACTATAAGGATAAAGGGCTAGAAATCGTAAGTGTATCCATCGACAAGAAAGATGAGGCTTGGAAGAAAGCACTGAATGAAGAAAAACTGCCTTGGCCTAATGGTTTGGATCGTGCAGGTATAGCTGATGCATACAAAGTGCGATTTATTCCAGCCATATTCTTGGTGGATGGAGCTACAGGCAAGTGTATCGCAGAGAATATTCGTGGAGAGGAACTTGCCAAAAAGTTGGCTGAGTTGTTCAAATAATTAGAGGTATAAACCGCATTTTTTCGATAATATCGTAAGAATGCGGTTTATTTTTTGTATTTTTGTACCCGAATTGCTTCTTAAAGCGTTTTAAATATGAACAAGTAAAACGAAAAATAATGATAGAGAAAAGCAAGCGTGAGCGCATCATTGCGCTCGTCAATAAGGAGGTAGTGCCTGCCATAGGATGTACGGAACCTATGGCTGTGGCTCTCTGTACAGCCCAAGCTGCTACCACGTTGGGCAAACGACCTGAGCGCATCGAGGTGCTCTTGAGCCCTAATATGCTGAAGAATGCTATGGGTGTCGGCATCCCTGGCACAGGAATGATAGGTTTGCCTATTGCCGTTTCATTGGGTGCCCTCATCGGAAAGCCTGAGTATCAGCTTGAAGTATTGAAAGACCTCACTCCTGATACCTTGGAGCAGGGTAAGCAATACATCAAGGATGCCGACATCAACATCAAGTTGAAGCAAGGTAATGTGGATAAATTGTACATTGAGATAATTTGTCATGCAGGTAATGATTCTGCTACAGCTATAATCTCAGGTGGGCATACTCACTTCGTATATGTAGAGCGCAATGGCGAGGTTGTGCTAGATAAGCGTGGAGCAGGTGCAGCCGATGAGGAGGATGATGACATCAAACTCAACCTTCGTATGGTTTACGACTTTGCCACGACCACTCCGCTCGATGAGATTCGTTTCATCCTCAAGACCAAAGAGTATAATATGAAGGCTGCCGAGGAGAGCATCAAGGGCAACTATGGCCATTGCCTTGGCAAGACGATGGATCGTCCTTTGAGCCACGGCATCTTCGGCAATAACATCTTCTCTCATATTCTCTCTCGCACTGCTTCTGCTTGTGATGCCCGAATGGGTGGAGCGATGATTCCTGTGATGAGCAATAGTGGAAGTGGAAATCAGGGCATTTGTGCCACCAATCCAGTGGTAGTGTATGCTACGGAGAATGAGAATACCGAGGAAGAATTGATTCGTGCTTTGATGCTCAGTCATTTAACAGCCATCTATATCAAGCAGAGCCTGGGCAAGTTGTCTGCTCTTTGTGGTTGTGTCGTAGCTAGTACAGGTAGTAGCTGTGGTATCACTTATTTGATGGGGGGCGACTTTACTCGTATCTGCAATTCGGTAAAGAATATGGTGGCTAATTTGACAGGTATGATTTGTGATGGTGCCAAGCCAAGCTGTGCCTTGAAGATTTCTTCTGGTGTCAGCACAGCTCTGCTGTCAGCTCTTCTTTCGATGGAAGGCAAGTGTGTTACCTCGGCAGAAGGCATTGTGGATGATGATGTGGACAAGTGCATCCACAACCTCACCTCTATTGGTGCCGATGCCATGAGAGCTACCGATGATATGGTGCTCGACATCATGACGCATAAGAAATGCTAATTATCAGATATACAATAAAAAAGGCTCGCCAAGCGGCGAGCCTTTTTTATTGTAATTTTATAGAAACTTACACGAGTGTAGCTACGATTTCCTCACGAGTGCCTGGCAACATATCGATGACAGGAATCTCTGGCATTGTGTAGCAACCTGGCTGGAGGCGGAATGATGCACGAGCCACGTTAACCAATACCTGGGCTGTGAGGGCAGGGTTGTTGATGCTCATGTTGAACTCGAAACGCTGGTTCTGGGTCTTGCCAGATACACCCTTGCGAACGAGGTTCACACCATGGCCCATATCCTTTACATCATCAACAGATGCAACAGCGAATACGTGGGTCTCATCGCTAGCGAAGTATGGGTCAGCCTTGATTTCCTTGGTTACCTCCTCAAGAGTAGCACCTTCTTCTAACTCTACATATACCATACGGCGGTGGATGCTTTCACCCAATGGGATGGTAACAGAGAGAGCATTCTTAACACCCTTCTTGCCACGAACGCAAACTGAGTGTCCCATGCTCATACCAGGACCAAAGTTGGTGTAAGTCAAACCCTTTGGAGCCAAGCTCTGCATCAATACACGTACGATAGAGTCTGATCCTGGGTCCCAACCAGCAGAGATGACGCTCACCTTGCCAGCCTTCTTGCAGTTCTCCATCTGCTTGGTGCGATAATCAAGGATGCTTGTATGGATATCAAAGCTATCTACGGTGTTGATACCGAGTGCCACAATCTTTTCTGCATATTCAGGGCAACTGCGAGTTGGAGTTGCAAGGATTGCAACATCGACATCCTTCAATTTTGTGATGTCATCCACAACCTCGTAGTCAGCAAGCTCAGCTGGCTTGTCCTTGTCACCCTGACGGCGAACGATACCTGCAATCTCGAAATCAGGAGCTGCTTCGAGTGCTTCTACAGAAAACTTACCGATGTTACCGTAACCTACTACGGCTGCTCTAATCTTCTTCATTTCTTTTATTTTGTTGTTTAATGATTTGTAATCTTACTATTTCGGTTGCAAAATTATATTTTTTCTTTGAAATAAGTGGCATTTTAATAGTTTTTTAACTAGAGAAACTTTCAAAAGGTTACAAAATCAGGTTTTCTAGGTATGGTTTCTTGCTATATTGTTATCTTTTTCTCAATATTGCCTTACAGATTGATAAAAAGAATGATGATTTGTTTTTTCCTATAACCGTCTAGCAATACTGATTTTTAACGTGGAATATTTCGCTTTTTTACAGTCTTTGACAATATAAACAAGAAGTTTACGTTATTTATCTAATATAATAAGGTATAAAATACGTACGATTATGATAGAATACATAAAAGGAGAATTGACGGATCTCACTCCTACGATGGCTGTTGTGGAAGCTTCGGGAGTGGGGTATGCACTTAATATTTCGCTCAATACTTATACGGCAATACAAGGTAAGGGTATTGTAAAACTCTACGTGCACGAAGTGTTGGTGGCAGGGGGAAGAGACGACTCTTTTACCCTTTTTGGTTTCGCTTCTAAGCAAGAACGTGAGCTTTATCGATTGCTTATCACGGTATCGGGAGTAGGTGCCAACACGGCACGAATGATTCTCTCTTCGATGTCGCCTAATGAACTGTGCTCGGTCATCTCTTCGGGCAATGACAAAATGCTGAAAGGCGTGAAGGGCATTGGCTTGAAGACCGCCCAACGCATCATCATCGACCTGAAGGATAAGATAGTGAGCCTAGGTATCGCTGCAGAATTGCCAGCCAATGGCGGTAATGTGGCAATGGTGAACAATGATGTGAAAGATGAGGCTGTGAGTGCGCTTACCATGTTGGGCTTCTCACCAGCTCCTTCGGCTAAGGTGGTAGTGGAAATACTCAAGGCTCAACCCGACTTGGCTGTGGAGCAAGTGATAAAGCTGGCCTTGAAGCAGATAAAATAAATTATTCCGTAAGTTTCGAGTTCTTTAGATGAAAATGAGGCAAAGAAAATTGCTTTTTTTGATGGTATTGCTGTTGGTTTCAGCCTTCAGTTATGCCCTCTCTTTGCCTTATTTTCAAGATGATACCACTCGCAAGGTGACTCGTCAGCCGCTTGTTGCTGACGAAGACACCATTCCCGACTCATTGCTTCATACTCGTTGGAAGATACAGCGCACAGTGCCTATCACGGTGAGCGACCTCTATCAAAGTCCACTTGATTTGCATCGTCCGGAAAACGTGCAATACCAAGTGGTTTATAATGACACGCTCGATCGCTATGTGATAGGAACTAAGATGGGAGGCACTTGGTTGTCGGCTCCTATCATGATGATGCCTGAAGAGTATAAGGTGTGGACGGAGATGAATGAGCGCAATGCGTATTTCCGTCGTCAGAATGAAGAAATATATCAAGCTAAGGGTAAGGAGAAGTTTGATTTCTCTGACATGCACTTCGACCTGGGACCAGCCGAGAAAATATTCGGTCCTGGTGGTATTCGTGTCAAGACCCAAGGTTCGGCAGAATTGAAGTTTGGCTTCAACAAGAAAAGCATTGACAATCCATCGCTTCCTATTCGTAATCGCAAGACTACGATGATGGATTTCGATGAGAAAATCAACCTCAATGTGAATGGAAAGGTGGGGGACAAGATGAACATGAACCTCAACTACAACACGGATGCAACCTTTGACTATGATGCGCAAAACCTGAAGCTGAAGTATGACGGAAAGGAAGACGAGATTATCAAATTGGTAGAGGTGGGCAATGTTTCCTTTCCTTCCAATTCTTCTTTGATACGAGGTGCCAGTAGCTTGTTTGGTGTCAGAACTGACATGCAATTCGGAAAGCTCAAACTGCAGATGGTGGCTTCGCAAAAGAAGTCGGCTTCGAAAAGTGTCTCTACCAAAGGAGGCGTACAGTTGACTCCTTTTGAAATCAATGTGGCGGATTATGAGGAGAATCGCCATTTCTTCCTCTCTCGTTATTTCCGTGAGCATTACGATGGATGGATGCAGAAACTGCCTAATCTTACCACGGGTATTACCATCAACAGAGTGGAGGTGTGGGTGACCAATAAAACGGGTAACGCGACCAATACTCGTAATATCGTGGCATTGACCGACTTGGGTGAAAACGGCAAGGTGAGCAATCCCATGTGGTCGGCTAATGGACAAGCTGTACCATCTAATAAGGCGAATACCGAATACGATGCCATGACCTCGCTCTATGCTTCGGCTCGTGACATAGACCAAGCTTCTGCCACATTGGAAGGGGCAGGCCTTGTGGGCGGCGTGGATTTCGAAAAATTGGAAAGTGCCCGTATGCTCAATTCTTCTGAATATACGGTTAATACGGCATTGGGCTATGTGTCGTTGAGAAGTGGCATTCAGACCGATCAAGTGCTGGCTGTGGCATACGAATATACCTATGGTGGCGTGACTTATCAGGTGGGTGAGTTTGCTTCTGACATTACGGATACCAAGCAAGGACTTTTTGTAAAGTCTTTGAAGAATACCAGTAACAACCCGACACAGGGCAACTGGGACTTGATGATGAAAAACGTGTATTACCTGGCTTCGCAAGTGGAAAAGGATAAGTTTCGCCTGGATGTGAAATATCAAAGTGACACCACGGGTGTTTATCTTAATTATATTCCCGATGCACGAGTGAAGGACCAACCGCTCATCAAGGTTCTGGGAGCCGACCGACTCGACAACAACAATCATGCACATAGCAATGGTTATTTCGACTATGTGGAGGGCTATACAGTATCGAATGGTCGTGTGTTCATTCCGAAAGTAGAGCCTTTCGGAAGTTATATGTATCAGTATCTCACCCAGAAAGGCGTGTCGCCAGAGGCGGCATCTCAGTATGCATTCACTGAACTTTACGACAGTACTAAGACGATAGCCAAGCAGATGGCTGAAAAAAACAAGTATCTGATGGTGGGACAGTTTAAGGGCTCATCGGCTAATGTGATTAGTCTTGGGGCTTACAATGTTCCGCAAGGTTCTGTGGTGGTTACTGCAGGTGGTGTGACTCTTACCGAGGGGTCGGACTATTCGGTGGATTATAATGCGGGTGAAGTGACCATCCTGAATCAAAGTATCATTGATGCAGGAACCGCCGTGAATGTCTCTTTGGAAAGTAATACGGATTATGGGCAGATGCGCAAGACGATGTTTGGCGTGAACTGGGAGTATGATTTTTCGAAGAACTTCCAATTGAGCGGAACCTTGCAGCATTTGTCGGAACAGGCATTGACCAACAAGGTGTCTATGGGGGCAGAGCCTTTGAAGAACACCTTGATGGGATTGAATCTCAACTGGAAGAAAGAGAGCCAATGGTTGACCAACCTGTTGGACAAGGTGCCGTTCTTGCATCTCACCCAACCATCCCAAATCTCCTTTACCGGAGAGTTTGCTCATTTGATGGCAGGCGAGGCTGGAGGCACACAAGACAATGCCTCTTATCTGGATGATTTTGAGAATACGAAGAATACCATTGATGTGATGACGCCTACTTCTTGGGTGCTTTCGAGTGTGCCTTCTCTTAATTTCAAGAATGATTACAATGACAAGACGGGCTTGAGTAGCGGTTTTCATCGTAGTCGTTTGGCGTGGTATTCTGTCGATCCGCTGTTTACTCGTCGTGGAAGTTCGCTCACTCCGTCGCACATCAAGAGTGACTTGAAACAATTGAGCAACCACTATGTGAGAGAAGTTTATGTAAAGGAATTGTTCCCTTTACGCCAGCAAAGCACCTATAGTGGAGCCACCAATACATTGAGTGTGCTCAATTTGGCGTATTATCCGAGCGAACCAGGACCTTACAACTTCAATGTGGATGATTTGCAGGCTGATGGTACTTTGTCAAATCCTGCTTATAACTGGGGAGGAATGATGCGCAAGTTGGATACCAATGATTTTGAACAAGCCAATATCCAATACATCGAGTTCTGGATGCTCGACCCATTCATCTATTCTCGTGAGCAACCAGATGCAGCAGATTATGGTGGTGATTTCTACATCAACTTGGGAGAGGTGAGCGAGGATATCTTGCGTGATGGCAAGAAATTCTATGAGAGTGGAATGCCTGTGGATGGCAGTCATAATTACACGACGACCCAATGGGGAAAGATTCCTACCCAGAGCACGGTTACTTATGCCTTTTCTACCACCAGCGGCAGTCGTGCCTTGCAAGATGTGGGCTTCAACGGATTGACGGATGCGGAAGAGCGAGAATTCTATAAGAGTGCTTATCTTGACAAGATACAAGGCAAGGTGAACCAGGCGGTATTTGACAGTATCTTTGCCGACCCAGCTCGTGATGACTATCATTATTTCCGAGGCAGCGACTGGGATGAAATGCGAGCTCCTATCTTGCAACGCTACAAGTATATCAACAACCCTCAGGGAAATTCCCCTGATAGCGATAGCCGTACGGAGAGTTATGATACTTCCTATAAGACAACGCCTGATGTGGAAGACATCAACCAAGACTATACCCTCAATGAATATGAGAAATACTACCAGTATCATGTCAGTATTCGTCCAGAGGACTTGGTGGTAGGAACCAACTATATTGTGGATAAGCGAGAATACACTCAGACATGGCGTGACCAGACGCATTCTACGGTGACTTGGTATCAATTCCGAATCCCTGTGGAAGAGTTTGAGTCTCGTCAAGGCAATATCAGTGATTTCTCCAGCATCCGCTTTATGCGTATGTTCCTCACGGGTTTTAAGAAACCGATAGTACTTCGTTTTGGAACGCTCGACTTGGTGCATGGGCAATGGCGCACGTACGACCAAATGTTAGGTTCTGCCAATGGTGGAACCTTGGAGGCAAGTGCCGTAAGTATCGAGGAAAATGCAGAGAAAACTCCTGTTAATTATGTCCTTCCTCCGGGTATTTCTCGCGAGCAAGACCCATCCCAACCTCAGTTGGTCGAGGCAAATGAGCAAGCATTGAGCTTGGTTGTAAAGAACTTAAGCCAAAATGAGGCTAAGGCGGTGTATAAAAACACCCATGTGGATCTTCGCCAGTACAAGCGTTTGCAAATGTTTGTGCATACCAATGCGTTGGATCCTAATACTACAAATTTGCAGAACGACCAGTTGGCGGTGTTCATCCGTTTGGGCAGTGACTATAAGAACAACTATTATGAATATGAGATTCCATTGAAGTTGACTCCTTTTGGAAGCAATTACAATCGCAATAGTGCGACAGATCGTCGTGCCGTTTGGCCAGAAGACAACATGATGGATGTGGCTCTGAGTGTAT
Organism: Lachnospiraceae bacterium; assembly: GCA_963657465.1. GTDB lineage: Bacteria > Bacteroidota > Bacteroidia > Bacteroidales > Bacteroidaceae > Prevotella. The sequence goes on along the minus strand of CAVKNU010000015.1, from coordinate 3,296 downwards.
TTACCAATCTGAAGAAAGCTCGCAACAAGGCGAAGGGACAAGGATTGGCTTCTTTCTCAGTGCCTTATTCTGCTTATGATGCCAATCATCCTACGAACAAGATGACCATCGTGGGTAATCCTAGTTTGGGCGATGTAAAGACCATGATGATTGGTGTACGTAACAAGGCAGGAGAAATCAAGAGCGGCGAGGTGTGGGTGAATGAGCTTCGCTTGAAAGAGCATAACAATAAGGGCGGTTGGGCTGCCAATGGTAATCTCAATGTGCAATTGTCTGATTTGGGTAGCGTGAATGCGGTGGGTCGCTATACAAGCGAAGGCTTTGGAGGTTTGGAAGACGGTGTGACAAGCAGAAGTACAGATAGCTATGGCACCTATGGTGTCACCACGAGTTTGGACATGGGAAAATTCTTCCCGGAAAAAGCCAAGGTAAGTATCCCACTTTATTACAGTGTGACCAAGGAGAAGACATCGCCTAAGTATAATCCGATGGACACGGATATGGAATTAAACGATGCCCTGGATGCAGCTTCCACCAAACAGGAGCGAGACTCTATCGAAAATATAGCCGTGACAAAGGTTACCAATACCAATTTCTCTATCTCCAATGCGAGAGTTGGCATTGCTACCAAGCGTCATCCTATGCCTTACGACCCAGCCAACTTCTCGTTCACCTATAGCCATGCGCATCAATATACCACGGGCGAGACTACTACTTATGAACGCAAAGATAATTGGCGAGGTGCATTGGACTATTCTTGGACACCTGTGTATAAGGCATGGGAACCTTTCAGAAATTTGAAGAACAAGAGCAAATGGCTTGATATCTTGAAGCGATTTGGACTGAACTGGTTGCCTCAGAGCGTAGCTTTCAATACAGAGATGACACGTGACTACTATGAGTTGCAAGAGCGTGATATGGAGAGCTTGGAGATGGGGCAGCTGCCTCTCACTTTTAGTGAACAGTTCTTGTGGAACAGAGAGTTCTCCTTACGTTGGGATTTTACCAAGAATCTGCATGTCAATTTCCACAGTGCCACTCATGCGCAAATAGAAGAACCTTATACGCCTGTGAACAAGGATCTTTATGCAGACCAATATCATGCGTGGAAAGATTCTGTGTGGACGAGTGTCAAGCATTGGGGCGCACCTTTGGATTACAACCAGACATTCACGGCTTCTTATCAGTTGCCTCTCAACCTCTTGCCTATATTTGATTGGGTCAATACGGATGTGTCTTACAATTCTGCCTATTCTTGGAATCGAGGTACGGAGGATGAAGATGGCAACTCGTATGGCAATACGGTTAATACCAATCGAGAGTTGGCAGTGAATGGAACGTTCAATTTGGTGCGACTCTATAATCATATTCCATTCTTGAAGAAGGCTAACGAGCGTTTTGACAGAACGGCTTCTCGCCGTGCTTCTCAGCAAAAAAGGCAAACTGGCAAGGGGCAAGGGAAGACTGCGAAAGGTGTGGAAAACAATAAGAACCAGCAACAAAGGCAAAATCTACAGAAAGAGCTGCCTAAGAACCGTCGTGCCTTTGAGAAAGAGATCACATTGTTGCCAGATTCTGCAATCTTGGTAAAGCATGACAAGAATAGTAAGCGCCTATTGATATCTGCCAAGACTGAGAAAGGAAAGGCTTTTCACCTTAAATATAAAAAGGTGGATGGTAACCAAATCAAGATTCTCTCTAAGGTAGATAGTGTGATGAAGCTGAAGATAACCATACTTCCAAAGGCTCCGAATGAGGAACAGAAATGGTATAAGACCATGCAAACCGTGGCTCGTTTGGCCATGATGGTAAGAAACGTCAGCTTCAATTATCGCAATAGTTATCAGATGACATTGCCGGGCTTCCTTCCTAATGTAGGCGATGCTTTCGGACAAACCAATCAGGGCTTGATGGCTCCAGGTCTCGACTTTGCATTTGGTATGGTGGGGGATAACTATATAGAGAAGGCACGAGACAATAATTGGTTGTTGCTCAATGATTCCATTGCTACCCCTGCCCAGACTAGCAGAAATGAGAACTTGCAGCTGCGTATGACGCTAGAGCCTATCAAGAATTTCAAGATTGACCTCAGTGCCACGCGCACCCAGACAACCCAGAAGAGCATTCAATATATGTATGAGGGAACTCCAACAACCCAAAGTGGGGCGTTCCAGATGACAACCATCTCTCTTGGTACAGCATTTGAGGGAATCGGCAATGCCAACAGTGGCTATCATAGTGCCACGTTTGATAAGTTTGTGAATTCTTTGGAGGGCTTCCGTGATAAGGTAGAGGCTCAGTATGTTGGTTCTGTATATCCTGCAGGCTCAGCCTTGGGAAATGGTAAGTTTGATGCTTCCAGAACACCAGTTGATAAATACAGCAGTGATGTGATGATACCTGCTTTCCTCAAGGCTTATACGGGGATGGGAGGCAATTCCTTGTCGTTGTTCCCTGCGCTGAGTCGATTGTTGCCAAACTGGACATTGCGTTATAGTGGACTGGGAAAACTGCCTTGGTTCCGCGACCATTTCAAGAGTGTCAACATCAACCATGCTTACAAGAGTATTTTTGCCATAGGTAGCTATAGCAGTTATAGTACCTATCAAGAATATATGAATGGCCTAGGTTTTGTGACAGATGCCACTACGGGCAATCCGATGCCAAGCAGCATGTTCAATATATCTCAGGTCAGCATCAATGAATCATTCTCACCTTTATTGGGTGTGGATATGACTTTCAACAATAACATGACGGTCAAGGCTGAGTATCGTCAAACACGCATTTTGAATCTCAGTATGACGAGTGTGCAGTTGAACGAGGCATTGAGCAAGGATTGGGTGGTAGGCATGGGCTATCGTGTGAATGATGTCAAGAAAGTGAAGAATGGCACCAACCATGACTTGAATCTGCGCCTTGATTTCAGTCTTCGCAAGCAGGCAGCCATCGTGCGTGACATTGCAAGTATGATAAGCAGTGCTAGCAGTGGAAACAATGCGCTGAAACTAAGCTTCTCAGCCGATTACACATTGAGTCGCCTATTGACCATGAGTTTCTATTATGACCGACAGACCAATACGCCTTTGCTCTCTAGCAACAGCTATCCTACTACCACGCAGGATTTTGGACTGAGCATCAAGTTCTCATTGACGAGATGATAAAACAGAGAGGATATATCTGTACTAAAGATACATCTAGATGAAGCAAAGGTGATTAAAGATCGCTGTACTTGACATACTTTCTGAGTGTTAAAAACAAAGACATTATCGCTTATCTTGAAAAAAATATGTATCTTT
>CAVKNU010000014.1:12677-29771 GCA_963657465.1 Lachnospiraceae bacterium | reverse complement strand
TCCTCTACGGTGGTAGCTGCAAGGCTAGCAATGCTCCTGAGCTCTTCGCTAAGCCAAACATCGACGGTGGCTTGATTGGTGGTGCTTCTTTGAAGGCTGCTGATTTCAAGGGTATCATCGACGCTTGGAAGAAGTAATCAAATAAATCCTAGAGCAATCTAGCAAAAAATAAGAAAGAAGTGCCGTTCTCCACGCTTGGCGAGGGCTCGGCATTTCTTTTTATTTTCCCTTTCATTTTCCGGTAAGTCCGCAAGGATTCGGACGAATACCATTCCAATAAAAGAAAGAAACAATGAAACAATTCGTCACTTTTTTGATTATCATACTCTGCTTTTCTGCCGAAGCAAAGGCGCAGACCTTCTTGCAGCACTTGCAGCAGCGCAACCCTGGATTGGGTACGGTCACCGTAAACCAAAGTAAGGCTATCGACGAATTGGTGAACGGCAAAGTCACTACGCCACAAGACGTGAAGCCAAAGACCACCCCTGAAGTTCAGAAGAACAACAATGCCGAACTTCATAAAAAAGCAGAACCACAGAAGAAGCAAGTTGCTGAATCTGCCAAGAAAAACGTTCCTGACTCTACCAAAAAGCAGGAACATCATGAAGAAGAAACAGAAACACCTACTGTAGATATGCGCAAAAAAGTTATGCGCAGTAGCTACAAGGTTACAGGATATAGAGTACAGGCTTTTGCTGGAGGCAACTCTCGCAATGATCGTCTGAAAGCTGAGCAAATCGGCAATGCCATTAAGATGAAATACCCAGACATGCCTGTTTATGTTCACTTCTACTCTCCACGTTGGATTTGTCGAGTTGGTAATTTCCGCTCCTTGGCTGAAGCACAGAAGATGCTTCACAAGATCAAAGCCATGGGCTACTCTCAAGCGTGCCTCGTGAAGGGTCAAATCACAGTGCAAAACTAAATAACACTCAGCATTCAACATTAAAACAAATGAATCCAGAAACAGAATTTCGAGAAGGGTTAGACCAATTGGCTACCCTTTACAAGGAAGTGATTACACTGCTTGGTGAAGACCCAGAGCGAGAAGGTTTGCAAAAAACACCTATGCGTGTGGCAAAAGCTATGCAAATTCTCACCCGTGGTTATACACAAGATCCCCACAAGGTGCTAACGGATGCGTTTTTTGAGGAGAAATACAACCAGATGGTGATTGTCAAAGATATAGATTTCTTCTCAATGTGCGAGCATCACATGTTGCCATTCTATGGGAAAGTACATGTGGCTTACATCCCAAACGGCAAGATCACCGGACTAAGTAAGATTGCACGCGTAGTGGACATCTACAGCCATCGCTTGCAAGTACAAGAACGTCTCACCCAGCAAATTAAAGATTGCATACAAGAGACTTTGAAACCACAAGGTGTAATGGTTGTTATTGAAGCCAAGCACATGTGTATGCAAATGCGCGGTGTAGAAAAACAAAATTCCATCACAACGACAAGTGATTATAGTGGTGTGTTCAACTCACTGAATACACGTCAAGAATTCATGAGCCTCCTTCGAGGTGAATCTAAAAGAATCTAAGATATGCTACGATTTATTTCATGGAATGTAAATGGCTTACGTGCTTGTGTAGGCAAAAATTTCGAGCAAGACTTCAATGCGTTAGATGCTGATTTCTTCTGTTTGCAAGAAACAAAAATGCAAGAAGGTCAACTCGAACTAACCTTTGAAGGGTATGAAAGTTATTGGAACTATGCCGAGAAGAAAGGATATTCTGGTACAGCCATTTACACCAAACATAAGCCACTAAGTGTTGCTTATGGTATGGGAATAGAAGAACACGACCACGAAGGTCGGGTCATCACACTCGAATACGACAAGTTCTATCTAGTAACCGTCTATACTCCCAACTCCCAAACAGAACTGAAGCGCCTTGACTACCGCATGACATGGGAAAAAGACTTTCATCAGTTTCTAAAGAACCTAGATGCCAAGAAACCTGTTGTGGTATGCGGAGATATGAACGTGGCACATGAAGAAATTGACATCAAGAATCCGAAGAGCAACCGTCGTAATGCCGGTTTCACAGATGAAGAACGTGAAAAGATGACCGAACTTCTGAAAGACGGTTTCATCGATACCTTCCGTTATCTACATCCAGAAGAGGTTACCTACTCGTGGTGGTCTTATCGCTTTAAGGCTCGTGAGAAGAATGCTGGTTGGCGCATCGACTATTTTTTGGTATCAGAAAGTATCAAAAACAAGATTGCAGAGGCAAAAATTCACACAGACATCATGGGAAGTGATCATTGCCCTGTAGAGGTTGACTTAGATTTATAACACCTTATTATATATAAGAGACATGAAGAAGAAAATATTTTTCTTGGTATGGAGTTTTATCATACCAATGATGGCATTCTCTGCAAGAATGAAATTGTCTTATACAGTAACGCCCGATACTGTGGGACATTACCTCAATGTGACACTTCTGTGCGAGGATACCCAAATCAACAGCAACGGTAGCCAACAACCATTCACCCTAAAAATGCCAGTTTGGGCACCTGGCTACTATGTCATCGTAGATTTTCCTAAATATCTGACAGATTTCTCTGCCCTAAATGATAGCAACCAACCTGTCATATGGCGTAAAGAAGGTAAAAATGCTTGGATTGTGCAACCCCAAGGACGTAAAACAACCATCCACTATCGAATTTTTGCCAATGAAAGATCTGTTGCAGAATGTCGAGTTGAAAATCAAATGGCATTTGTTGCCCCGAATGGTGTTTTCATGTACGTAGAAGGGGAAAAAGAAAGCCCCATAGAAGTAACTTATCTACTTCCGAGCAACTGGAAACATATTTCAACAGGACTCAAGCGACTCAATCAAAATACATTTGTTGCTTCAAATGCCGATGTACTTTATGATTCCCCCGTATTACTCGGCAATCATTACGTCAAACATTTCAAGCACGAAGGTCACGATTATGAATTTGCCTTAGAGACACCAGACGGAGTGGAAGAAACTTCCTTCGAGGAAGACTTTAAGAAGATGGTTAGTGCTACCACCCAACTGATGAAGGACATACCTTACGACAACTACTGTTTGATACATCTTGGAAAAGGACAAGGCGGTTTGGAGCACCACAACTCCCAAGCATGCTATACAGACGGAACTTTCCGTTTCAAAGACGGCAATGCCTACAAAGAATACATGGGATTTACCACACATGAGTATTTCCATCTTTACAATGTCAAGTCCATACGCCCTATAGAATTAGGCCCTTTCGATTACGACCGTGAAGTATTCACACCATTACTCTGGGTGAGCGAAGGTTTCACCGTCTATTATGAGACAAGACTGATGTTAGCTGCCGGCATTATCGACAGCGACTACTTATTGAACGACCTTTCTCAATATATAAAGACCATAGAGAGTCGTGAGGGTCATCGACACATGAGCTTGCGTCAAAGCAGCTATGACATCTGGCTCAATTTCTTCAACAAAGCTGCCAACGGTCGTGATGTCCGTATCTCTTACTACGACAAAGGTCCGATACTCGGTTTGCTGTTCGATATAGAGATTCGCCACATGACCAATGGCAAAAAATCCCTTGACGACTTGATGCGCTTACTCTACAATCGTTATTATAAAGAGTTAAAGCGTGGATTCACAGAAGAAGAGTTTTGGGCTACAGCCCATGAAGTTGCCGGGCAAGAACTTTCGCTTCTTCGTCACTATGTTGACACAACAGATGAAATCGATTACGATTCTATCCTCAACCATGCCGCACTTCACTTGGATCGCAGCAACTGGCAACTCGTCAGAATGGCAAAACCTAACAAGGCACAAAAGAAAATAGCAAAAGAGATGGGAATTTAAATTCCATCTCTTTTTTAGTTTGTAACAATGCAACAAAAAAGGCACCTTCCTCACGGAAGATGCCCCATATTGGTCATATCAACATAAAATTTTATAACTTATATAAGAGAGATTTTAATCTTTATTCGGATTTATGAAGAAAGAATTTAAGCTTACATGAGAGATTTTATTTCATTAAGAGCTTTCTTCTCCATGGTACCATCCTTGTAGGTAACAGTGAAGTAGTCGTGAACAGACTTGCCATTCTTGAACTGAACTACAGCCACACCGCCTTCACGGAGCTGGAGAGTAAAGTAGCCCTCACGCTTGCCATTGACATATTTACCATGCCATTTCTCCTTACCATTCTTATAGTAAGTAGTTACTTCGCCATTAAAGATGGTGTTTCTATCATTGCCCAGATCAATAAAGCTATAGCCGCCCTCTGCTCTCAGATTACCATTCATATAATAATCTTGGAAAACATCCTGCTTATTGGCTCCTACACCTGTTGTCATAAGTAGTCTATAATAACTAGCTTGATCTGCACTAGCTACATTGCTCATATTCTCTGCATAGAAAATAGTGTCAGCTACTACAGTTGCGTTCTCTACGTGCTTGCGACCGAAGCTTGCTACAGTCATCAAAGCCATCAATGAGATAAGTATTACTCGTTTCATATTTTTACGTTTTTAGGTTTTAACTTCTTTATTTTTCTGATGCAAAGATAGAAGTTTTTTCAGAAAGTAGCAAAATCCTTAACGCTATTTTATCTTATTTTTTCAACGAGTTTAAGTTTAATATTGATAACGCACACAAAATTACAATTTAAATTTTTAGGGGGCTTTATTTTACAAATTGTCAACCGCCATATTCTAAACTTATAATCAACTACGAATCTCCCTTTACATATTGTCAGTATATTTAAGTATTAATCCAATTTTATAGTTAATGGTAAAAACTGGCGAGAGCGAACAGAGTTCCCATTCATCTTAGCAGGATTCCAACGAGGCATCAATCGGAATATCCTCACAATCTCTCGGTCAATACTTGGTGAAGAAGGTCGTATGATGCTCACATCTTTGATGGTACCATCAGACTCCACAATAAACGAAGCCAATGCTTTGCCTGAAACTCCCTCCATTTTTGCCAATTCAGGAACTTGAAGATTTTGAGTTACATAAGCAGCAAAGGTAGTTCCAGGCAAAGCAAATGCCGCTTTTTTCTCAGGCGCATCTACCACGTCCAACAGATCTACATCAGTAGGTATTCCATGCTCGTTTTTCATCTCAGCATTTGAGAGGGAAGTAGCTGAAGACTCTTGCGCCAAACGCTTACTAAATTCTTTAGTCAAAAAGTCATCCAACTCACTCAACGGAACGTAAGCCACTGCATCCATATAATCATCCGCATCATCACCGTAAGCTACATAAGGAATTACAAGATGATTATTACCAATACCAATATTATTACCCATACTAATACTAGAAGGCATTCCTCCCAATGGACTATCCACATATTTCAGCAATAAAGCTGAAAAGCGTTGCGAATAGTTAGGATTTCCCGTGATACGACTCATACGAAGGATCTGATCACGAGAAAGGCATTCCCCACTTTGTATATCATAAGTGATAATGGTGGAATGGTGAAATTCTTTACAAGGACTATTCTTCTGAGGTTGACTATTGCTTATAACCTCAAAGGATGCAAAACGATTCTTCCACATACCTACTTCTCGAACCTGACAATCCACATAGCAGAACTTATCATCCTCTGGCAAGGTAGTCAAAGAGCCTTTCACTTCCTTACCATATCCAGCGACAAAAGCATCCATTGCCTGCAACCAAGTAGGGGCAGTATGTTGAAATAGTGCGTGTTGAATACGCATTTGTAAGGTATCAGCAGTTGTTCCATTCAGATACTCCGGCCATTCCAAGTCGAAATCAAGTACATTCATAGCATCCCCTTGCTGGCAAAGCATATGTTTTTTGAAATATCGAATTGAATTCTGTGCACCTACTGTCAACGAACTGGCGAGGATAAAGAGTATCGCCATCCATGTTTTCTTTATCATTTTCATTGTATAGTTATTCTTTTTATCAAAATTTGATGCGAAGATAACACTTTTTATTTAGTTTTTGGCTGTTTCTTTGAATTATTTTGTATTTTTGCACTTAAATATTAATAATGTACGCGCATGAAACATTACATATTGCTTTTTATAGCACTCTGCACATTAGGATTCTCCTCTTGCAAAGATACCGATTCTGATGACGAGACCATTACAAATGGAGGGACTGGCACTTCTACAGCCCAATCAGGACAAGACCGTGATCAAGATGTCATCACGGGCGATGATTATGTATATCACCTGCCTGTCATCTTTCATGTTTTCTACAAAGACAAGAGTTCGGCTGTCACCGTAAGCCGACTGAAAAAGATTCTCGAAAATGTAAACGAACTATACGAAGGCAATGTGTATAATATAAATGTTGGCGCAGAAGCTAGCGAAAACGTTCACATCAAATTTGAACTTGCCGAAAAAGATGAGAAAGGAAACGCGCTAGCTACTCCTGGTGTGGAATACATACAAGTTTCTGACGATACTTTCGACTGCCAAGAATTCATGCAAGACCAATCAGGGAAGAACGTTAAGTACCTATGGGATCCTAATGACTACATCAATGTGATGGTATATAACTTCAAGAAAACTTCTGATGAAGGAACCACCCTTGGTATCAGTAACCTTCCTTTCAAGGCTAAAGGTTACCCTGACCTAGAAGGACTTACCGAAAGGAAAATATATCCTATAAATAAAAGTAATTTGAAGTTTGCTTACTGCGTCTCGATTAATGCGCTGTATCTAGACTCAAAATATGAAGGCTCCAGATATACTGTTGATAAAAAACAAGGACAATTGCAATCCTATGCAACCACCGACCCAAATGCCACATTAGCTCATGAGTTCGGGCACTATCTAGGTTTACACCATGACTTTACGGAGCTAGACAGCTATAAAGACTATGGTGGAGAACTCAGTAACCCTGTAGATTCTTGTCTAGACACCGACTACTGTCAAGATACACCAAGCTACAATCGAGAAGCATACATCAGTTGGTTCGAACAATATATGAAAGAGCATAGTACAGAAAAGACGATCGACATGCGTGACGTAGTGAAACGTAACAATAACAAAGGGGAAGAATGGAATGCCGACAACATCATGGATTACATGGTAAGCTATAGCTTCCGCTTTACAGCTGATCAAAAGCAGCGCATGCGTCAGGTTCTTTACTACAGCCCATTGATACCAGGTCCTAAAAAAGACCGCAATGGTACAAGGGGAAATGAAGGAGGTGTGGATGGTCCTATCGACCTTCCTATCCGTTTGGCACGATAAAATTACACCTTATTATATATATAAACTACAAATATAAATATGAAATACACTATCAAGGCACCTAGCCATCTCAATACAACCATCAACCTACCAGCCAGCAAAAGCATCAGCAATCGAGCTTTGATGATTCATGCCATGGCAGGAGGAAATATACAACCGACCAACCTCAGCGACTGTGATGATACGGAAGTTATCATTGCAGCCCTGAAGGAGATGCCCGACACCATCAACATCAAGGCGGCAGGTACGGCCATGCGATTCATGACAGCCTACCTAGCATCTAGTTCCACTGTTGGAGAGCATACCATCACTGGCACAGAACGTATGCAGCACCGTCCTATTGCTATCTTGGTAGATGCATTACGCCATTTAGGTGCCGACATCGAATATGTGGGTGAAGAAGGTTATCCCCCACTCCGCATCCATGGCAAATCTTTGGAAGGTGGATACTTGGAGGTTGTTGGCAATGTAAGTTCTCAATACATCTCTGCCTTACTGATGATTGGTCCTATGCTCAAAAAAGGGTTAGAGCTGAAACTTACAGGCGAAATTGCCTCTCGACCTTATATCGATCTCACATTATGGACGATGAAAGAGTTTGGTGCCGATGCCGACTGGACCGATGTTGATACCATCGAAGTGAAACCCAAGCCTTACATGGAGCATAACTATCTGATAGAAAATGATTGGAGTGGTTCTTCCTATTGGTATGAAATGCTGGCTCTCATTGGTGATTGGGATTCAGAAGTGAAACTAGAAGGTCTGATGGATGGTTCAAAACAGGGAGACTCTGTCGTGAAATACATATTCAGCCTTTTGGGAGTAAAGACAGAATTTGCCAGCACCATGGGTGATAAACCAACCACAGTCACCTTGAAAGCTCATCGCTGCTTATTGCCTCGACTTGACTATGACTTTACGGGATCACCCGATTTGGCACAGACCATTGTCGTTACTTGTTGCCTGATGGGAGTGAAGTTTAAGTTTACAGGACTCGCGAGTCTCAAGATCAAGGAGACAGATCGTATCGAAGCACTCAAGAAAGAACTACGCAAAGTTGGCTATGTCATCAAAGACGAGAACGACAACACTCTCATTTGGGATGGAGAAAGATGCGAACCCACCTACGAGCCAATCGACACTTATGAAGATCATCGCATGGCAATGGCATTTGCTCCTATAGCCTTGAAATTGCCACAGCTAGAGATAAATCACCCAGAAGTGGTATCCAAATCCTATCCACACTTTTGGGAAGATCTTCAAAAAGCGGGATTTGAGATAATTAAAAATGAGAACTAAGCAGTTAGACATGAAAGAATCTTCTGCTTATTACCCCATAGTTGAATGACAATATGTTATATCTGATTATAGCACTCATTGCACTTGGTATAGTCAGTGCCATCTTTGGCATCGTATCCCATCACAAGGGAGAAGACGAAGAGCCTCTGCAAGAAGGTGTTTCCTGTAATACATGCAGTGGTGACAATGCCAAATGTGAGCAAGAATGCATGATGGAAGCTGCCATCCAAGACATCGAATACTACGATGACGAGGAATTGGACGCTTTCAAAGGACACCCTGCCGATAGTTACACCGATGAAGAGGTGGAACAATTTGCAGAAGTACTCTACACCATGCGCCCTGAAGAGGTTGCTGGTTGGAATCGAAGTTTGATACTCAGAGGTATCAATCTCCCCAACCAACTTAAAGATGAGGTTATAGCTTTTATCGACGATAAGAATGTTAGAAATACTTAGATATACATTTTTCCAAAACGCCTTGCTAGGAGCATTCCTGGCAAGCATACTTTGTGGCTTTATTGGCACCTACATTGTTACTCGCCGTCTGGTTTTCATCAGTGGCGGTATCACCCACGCTTCCTTTGGCGGCATTGGCATCGGTGTGTTTACAGGCATCAATCCGATATTCTCTGCCATGATATTTGCCATATTGAGTGCTTTTGGCGTACAATGGATGGCCAAGCGAAAAGATGTGAGAAAAGATTCTGCCATTGCCACGTTTTGGACTTTAGGCATGAGCGTGGGCATCATCTGTTGCTTTCTTACCCCAGGTTTCATGCCCGACTTACCGTCTTTTCTTTTTGGAAGCATCCTTGCCATTAGCAGTACAGACCTATGGCTTCTAGCCATACTGACGCTTTTGGTTGGATTACTTTTCGTTTTCATGTTTCGACCGATTCTATATGTTGCTTTCGATCGAACCTTTGCATTGTCACAACATTTACCTGTCAATTTCATAGAATATACCATGATGGCATTGATAGCCATGACCATCGTGGCAACACTAAAAATGGTAGGTATCGTACTGGCCATTAGCTTGCTCACCATTCCACAGATGACAGCCAATCTTTTTACTCACAATTACAAACACATGATTGCAGGAAGTATTCTGATTGGTTGGATCGACTGTCTGGCTGGGCTTTACACTAGTTATTTGTTCAATGTACCATCAGGTGCCACAATTATCTTTATCAGCATACTCCTTTTTGGAATTTGCAAGATGGCAAACGTCTTATGGATTAAAGTTAAGAGCGCATAAATTTATTCGATTTTTCATAACGTGCAAAAAGGTTCACATCAAAACATACTCCTTTCCACCTTGTTCGCCTTAGTACTCATGATAGGTATAACAGGTTGCTCTACGCAGAAAAATACTGCCCAGAGCCGGTGGTGGCATGCCTTTAATGCACGTTATAACACCTACTATAATGGTACACTTGCCTATATAGAAGGCTCTCTCGAAAAAGAGCAAAACAACAAAGACAACTATACCGAGATGCTCCCACTTTATACGGTTGCCAATAAAAACAGTAGAGAATTGGGAAAAGCAAATTATGACAGAGCCATCGAAAAAGCAGAGAAAGCCATTCACCAACATAGCATCAAGCGCCGTCCACAATGGACAAAGAATCGTCGTAAGACTGCAAACGACATTGAATGGCTTAATCGCCGTGAATACAATCCTTTCTTATGGAGAGCATGGATGCTGATGGGCCGTTCACAGTTTTTTAAAGGTGACTTTGAAAGTGCCGCAACCACCTTCTCTTATATGAGTCGCCTCTACCACACCCAACCTGCCATCTATGGCAAAGCCAGGGCTTGGTTGGCAAAATGCTATATCCAGACAGGATGGATGTATGATGCCGAGGATGTGATACGCAACATGCAACGCGACTCCATCGATTGGCGTGCCCAGAAAGAATGGGCTTATACCTATGCCGATTATTATATCCATACAGGGGATTTTGCCCGTGCCATCCCTTATCTTCGCCAAGTCATCACCTATGAGATGCGACGCAAGCAGAAAGCTCGTGAATGGTATCTCATGGGACAACTCTATGCAGCCCTTGCCGAACAATCCAATCAACAACAAGGCAACTATCGCCAACTTTCTTACAAAGCTTTTCGACATGTCATCCGTTTAAACCCTCCTTACGAACTAGAATTTAATGCTCGTATCTCCATGACAGAAGTTATGGCCAAAGGAAATGCCAAGAAAATGATCAGTAAATTAAAGCGCATGGCATCCAATGAAAAGAACAAAGACTATCTAGACCAAGTGTATTATGCCATTGGCAATATCCATCTAGCTCAAAAAGATACCTTACAAGCTATTGCAGCCTACGAACGAGGTAATCAGAAAGCCACTCGCACGGGTATTGAAAAAGGTGTTCTCTTATTACATTTAGGTGATTTGTATTGGCAGAAGGAATCTTTTGCCAATGCCAAGAAATGCTATGACACAGCCATTGGACTGCTAGACACCGACCGTAAGGACTATCAGCAGTTGGCGAACCGCTCTAAGATTCTTGATGAATTGGTTCCTCACACAGAGGCTATCCATCTGCAAGATTCCCTACAAGCATTGGCTTTGATGGACGAAAAAGCACGCAATGCTACCATCGACCGTGTGATACTAGCACTCAAGAAGAAAGAAAAGGAAGAAGAACGAAATCGCCTTTCTGAAACGGAAAACATCCAACAGCAAGGCGGTAGCATCGCCTATGACAACAACCGATTCAATAATCGCACCACCACTCCCACCGTCTCCAACCATCAAGCCAACAGTACTTGGTATTTCTACAACCCAGTAACTGTAGCACAAGGTAAAGCTCAATTTCAAAAGATATGGGGTAAACGCGAGAATGTGGATAATTGGCAACGCATCAACAAGACGGTAGTACCATCTGCTCAAGAAACAGATGCAGTGCAGGGAGCTGCTATGTCTGATACTCACGTAGCAGAATCCACTCCAAACACGGCAAAAGAACCATCTAGCCTCGAAGCCAAAGATGACCCACATCAGCGTGAGTACTACTTAGCCCAAATTCCACTCACTCCAGAACAACTGGCTAACAGCAATCACATCCTAGAGGAAAGCCTTCTTCAGGCAAGTGTGATATTCAAGGATAAACTAGACAACTTGAAGTTGAGTGAGAAACTGTTGTGCCGCCTTTGCGACCATTTCCCAGACTATGAACATCTCGACGATGCCTATTACCACCTCTACCTCCTTTATGCACGTAAGAATGAAATGCCCCAAGCCGACAGCTATTTGAATAAACTGAAGAAAGACTATCCACAAAGCTCTTGGACCGTTCTACTGAGCGACCCTTATTATAAAGAGAACGCCCAAAGGGGAGTACATATAGAAGATTCACTCTACACAGCCACTTACAATGCATTCAAGGAAGCTCGCTATCCAGAGGTGCTGAGCAATGCCAGCTTATCTGCCCACCGTTTCCCTGAGGGAGCCAACCGTGACAAGTTCTTATTCATTGGCGGTTTGAGCAAGCTCAATGAAGGAGATGCCAATGGCTGCCTCAACGACATGAAAGAAGTGGTGAATAAATATCCTAACAGTCGTATTAGCGAATTAGCTGGCATGATAGTGAATGGAGTCAATGCTGGCAGACAGCTACATGGTGGAAAGTTCGACTTGGAAGATGTATGGAATCGACGTAGCACGTTCCTCAATGACAGTGATTCTATTAAAAACCAAGGTTTTAGTGACGAGCGCAATGCTAACTATATTTTCATGTTCGTATATCAACCAGACTCCGTGAATGAGAATCAGTTGTTATTTGAAATGGCGAAATACAACTTCACCACTTATTTGGTACGCAATTTCGATATGAAGATAGAGTCTTTGGAAAGACTGCATCGCATGATCATTACAGGTTTCCGCAACTATGAAGAAGCCTGTTTATATGCCAATGCTGTATCTCAACAAGCTTCCATCACCCAACTGACCCGCAAGGCTCGCTCACTAATCATTAGTGAATCCAACTTAGCGTTGATTGGTATCCGACTCACCTACAACGACTACGATAAATTCTATACAGAACAGTTAGCCCCAAACAAGTCTAGCCAAAAGGGTATCAACTATCTGCTCACAGAACCAGAAGAAATCATCACCAAAGAGCAGCCACAGGTTAATCCTTCCGAGCAACCTACAGAGAAGACGACAGACAGCATCCTTTTCATTCCAAACGACAAGCCAAAGAAAGAAGACACTGGAATTTATTTTGACGATGGATTTGGAAAGGAAGGCAACGAGGATGAATACATAGAACTCAATGGTTTCTAGCATTTTGCTGAGGATAATTTGGTTTTATCATAAAAAAGTCGTACTTTTGTATCATGTTTGAAAAGACTGAGGAAAAATTAATCATTGAAGTCAAGAAAGACTCCATGCGAGCCTTCGACAGCATCTACGAACTATATGCTCGCAGACTGTACGCCTTTTGTCTAAGATACGCAAAATCCAGAGAAACCGCCGAAGAAATCGTACAAGACACGTTCGTATGGTTATGGAATAATCGACATTCCATTACACAAGACAAAACCTTAAAACCCATTCTCTTCATACGAGCCAAGCACCTTCTGATCAATGCTTACAGAAAGGTTGTCAATTCTCCTATATATGAAGACTACATGGATTATCTCGACCACGGTTCGACCAGCAGCAACGCCACAGACTGCATGTTGGAGTATGATGAATTTACGAAAAAGGTTAACGCATTGATTGCTCAACTGCCGAATACCCAACAAGAAATCATCAGAATGTCTAAATTTGAGATGATGAGCAATAAAGAGATTGCCACACGACTCAACTACAGTGAACAGACCGTGAAAAATCAGCTTTCCTTAGGACTTAAACAATTAAGGAAAATGCTTAATATTCCTCTTAACTTTTTATGGTTCATATTTTTAACCTAAATTAATAGTACGAATAGGCACTTTTCTACGTCTATACTCATAAAAATAGGAGATTTATGAAAATATCAACAAACGATAACAGGCTAAGACTAAATATCGAAAGAGAGATGGTGAACAGTAGCACGGATGAGCAACTGAGCACAGCCATGCAGGCAGAATGGGAACATGGCATTCTGCCTGAAAGCGACATTGATGATGCAGACTTAGCTCGCATCCAAGACAAGATACACCAGAGGATTAATCCACATTCTCGAAGTGGCACCCATTATCTACTGAAATGGATTCAGATTGCAGCCTCTATCCTACTGCCAGTTTGCATTCTTGGTATGGCCTACATGTATCATGAGAACAAGCAATATGCCTCCGTGCCTATGATGAAGGTTACCACGGGCGAAGGTGAGCAAGTATCTGTCACATTGCCAGATGGCACCAAGGTTTGTCTCAATGCTTTTTCCGAATTAAAATACGCTTTGCAATCATTCAGCCAAGAACAAAGAGAAGTATATTTCGAAGGCGAAGGTTTCTATAAGGTTGCCAAAGACAAAGAGCATCCTTTTGTCATCCACTCTCAAGGCATGGAAATCAAAGTGCTCGGCACTGAATTCAATATCATCAACCGCAAGAATGAGCAAACTGCTGAAGTGGCACTTATCAATGGCTCTGTACAATTGACTTCCTTAAAATCCGGCAAGTCTTATACCATGAGTCCTAATGAGGTTGCTATCATCAACAAGAATACGGGTGACATGGATATCCGACATACAGAAAACATCCAAGATGCTACAGCATGGAAGCAAAAGCAAATCATCATAAGGGACGAACCTCTCAACAAGGTTATCAAAGACCTGGAAAAGAGATATGGCGTACAAATTAAGTTGAATGCAAGCACAAGCGAGAACTTCACAGGAACACTTCCTACCAACAATTTGGACGAGGCTCTCAAAATCATTGCCATGTCTTATCACTTCAACTTAAAGAAAACAAACAGTCAAAAGTTTGTATTACAAAAGTAAAGGAAAACATTTTTATAAAACAATAAAATCCCCGAACAGAGAATCAAAAGCACTCTTGTTCGGGGATTATTTTTTATTTACCGTAATCATTGTAAAGCATCAACAGACAGGCTGCACTCCAACTGAAGTGAGACGACTGAAGAGGCTTACCCGTATGGGTATCGTAATTTTCGTGGATAGGAGCTCCGCCTATCAAACCTTGAATATTACGGAACAATTGGTCTGTATAAGCATCCGCTTTCTTATGCTCTCCATAATTGCGATAGCCTTTGATACCATAGTAGGTCTGATCAAGCCAAATAGGTCCGCGCCAATAACCATTGGCACTATATTTTGGATTATCAGCCGCTATCGTTGGGAACGGAATGTAAGTAGAGAATTTTTTCTTGTTATCGAGTAACTTACGAGCCTTGGCAAATTGTTGCTTGCTCGCAATGTTTGCCCAGAAAGGAATATACCCCTCACATCCCGCCTCTCTCACAAAAGAGCGATTATCATCCAATCGGCGGTCGTAGAAGAATTCATCTTTTTTATCAAAGAAATAATCAGCCACCTGATTGCGATGATCCGGCAAGTCGAATGGTTCACCCAACAACTCTGCAAACTTCTTCAACAAAGTGTATTCCAAAGAAAGATAAGAATTCAAATCCACACTCTCTTGGTCAGTACTGTAAGCATTCTCGCCATTCTTCAACATCTTGGTTCCATCAAAACGAATGGCATTGTCCATACCACTCTCCCAAGCGGCAGCCTCCAATGTTCCATCAACAGAACCAAACTCACAAATACCGTTCTGGTCATGGTCACGCTTCTCATACCACCACTTGTGATACTTCAGCAACTTAGGATACATCTCCTTCAAGAAATCCATATCCTTGGTATGCTCATACACCTCATTGACAGCCCATGCCGCCAATGGTGGCTTACTGTCGCGAGCATTATTTTCAGAAGCATCAGGATAGATGCAGTCAATAATCATACCGTCAGGCTGTTGGTAATCGAACATCACTCGGATATTATCCTTCGCCAACTCTGGATAGAAAGAGGCCATTGCCGCAGAGAAGCGCCAACAATCCCATGCCCAACAACCAATGAAGTAGTTGACTGCATGACTAGGAACGATACCATCATGATAAAGCGCCCCACGTTTAGCACGCCAATTGGAAATCAACGTTACGATTGATTTGGTAGCCACTCGATTGTACTCAGCAGGCATATCCTCACGAATCACTTTTTCGAGATACCCATTCCATCGAGCATCATTGGCTTGCAAAGCTGGATCTGGATTTGCCATCAAACTAGCCACATGCACATTTTGTATAGAAGCTTCTGTTTCTTGTTCTACTAGAGAGATACCTATGGTCAATTGAGAGATACCAGCAGGTACGGATGCCACATAGTTATGCCCTTCCAATGCCACTTTCACAGCTCCAGGGAAAGTTAACATCACTTGTTCCCCATTGTAGTTTTTGATAGTAACTGTATTGTCAGACAAACTAATTTTCATTTTCTGATTGACACTATCTGCGGTCAATACGAAAGCAACTTTAGACGAATTGGAAATTGACATCAAAGCCGTGCGGGCATCCACAAACTGTAAACTCTGAGATAAGTCTGCTCCATTCTTATCAATCGTCATTTTTACCTCTCCTGGATAGTAATCTGCCGTTTTCAAAGAAGCATCACGAACTGTCACCAAAGAACGAGCATACCAATTACGATAATAGATACTGTAAGGGCCACAGAATCCTGCCGTAGCTTTCGCTTGCTCTGGAAGTGTGAAACCCATCCAAGAACCCATATCCGAGAAACAGCCATTCTGACGGCGAGGTGCACCCGGTGTCAAGTTTATGTCTATAATATCTTTATACGCTTGACGAGTGGTCTGTGCCACACTGTCCAACGACAGCATGGCAAGACCTATCATCATTGTCACAATAGATTTGTTTTTCATTTTTCCTTTCTAAGTTTTAGATAGATGTTATTTTTTCATCAATGTAAAAGAATAGCTCCACTCATGAGGGGTGATTGTATATTCAGGATGTACCTGAGCACCCCAAGTGTTATCACCACCCATACCCATCTGAAGATGATCGATGTTGAGCCATACCATATCTTTCTTATCAACACAGCCACCATGACGACGCTCTACAGATGCTGGGATATAAAGCAAGTCATCTTGTGGGAAATTCCAAGCGCTCACGCTCAATGGTTCTTCACCTTCCACCTTGATGCCAAAGCCATCTCTAGCTGATAAAGTTAACCAACGAACATCACACTTGTTGGCAGTTTCCTGTGCTCTCACGTATGGATGATATTGTTCCCACACTGAAGCAGAATACTTACCTATCAGATAACCACTCTTGCGATCGGCATAATTCTCTTGTGGACCACGTCCCAGCCAAGTCATTTGGTCATAATCGCCCTTGAGAATCATACGCATACCCAATCGAGGCATCTCAGGAAGAGCTTTATCGCCTGGCATAAAGTGCATATTCACCTTAATCTGACCATTTGCCTGTACATCATAAGTTACCTGCAACTTAGATTCTTGCTCAGGCATATCATAGCTAGAAGTTACGGTTACCGTTTGCTTGTCTTTGCTCATCACAG
>CAVKNU010000014.1:0-12284 GCA_963657465.1 Lachnospiraceae bacterium | reverse complement strand
TATCACTTGCAGGAAGTTCGCCCATAGGAATCTCCACCTCTGCACTCTGATGAGGTAAAATCTGAGGGAAGTTCATTCTGCCCTTTTTCACAATTTCACCTTCTGCCTCTACAGCCCATTCCAATTGGTATCTATCCAGAGTGGTAAAATCGAAACGGTTGGTTACCTTTATCTTATGCTGTGTGAAAGGCAATGCCTCGAATGCTATATTTTGATACACTTTCTTTACTTCCCAGATATGTGGATGGAGCGTACGGTCGGCGGCAACCAATCCATTGGCACAGAAATTGGAGTCGTTGACAACGCCCACAAATCCCATATCACCACCGTATGCCCAGTACTTATGTCCTTTGTCATCTGTCTTGGCAAGCACCTGATCCACCCAGTCCCAGATAAAGCCACCTTGCAACTGGTCGTATTTATAAATCAAGTCCCAATAATCCTTGAGGTTACCCTCACTATTACCCATGGCATGGGCATACTCACAGAGAATCAACGGACGAGCATCACGCTGATTGACATGACGACGCAAAGACCAAATACGAGCATACATCGGACAATATATATCCGACTTGGCATTATAGCCACCACCCTCATACTGTACAGGACGTGTCTTGTCCATCGCCTTAGCCATATCATAGAGTTTCTCGAAGTTTGGTCCATATCCACTTTCGTTTCCCATCGACCAGATTATAATAGAGGTATAGTTGCGGTCTCTCTTGATCATGCGATACATACGGTCATGGAAAGCAGGATACCAATCTTCCTTGTCTGCCAATTCCTTGTATTCAGTCTCCAAGATACCATGGCATTCTATGTTGGCTTCACCCACCACATACAATCCATATTTATCGCAGAGTTGATACCATTCTGAATAATTAGGATAGTGAGAAGTACGAACTGCATTGATGTTGAATTGCTTCATCATCTTGATGTCGCGTGCCATGTCCTCCACTCGGAGTGTTCTGCCATGGATAGGATCATGCTCCTGACGATTCACACCTTTTATCTTCAAAGCCACTCCGTTGATGAACAATTGCCCATTCTTCATCTCCACACTACGGAATCCGAAAGGATGGGCCACACTCTCCACCACTCTTCCATTCTTATCTTGTGTGTTGATAACGAGCGTATAGAGTGTAGGCATTTCTGCATTCCAAGCCTGAACATTCTTAAAGACCTTAGAGAAATGCAATAGAGTATCGGTTGGCAAAGCTATGTTTTTCGTTGCAGAAAACATAGTTTTACCGATTGGAGAAAGTACTTTTACTTCCACCTTCTGCCCCTTCACAGGATTGTGCATCATCACATCCAGATTGAAATCACCATCCTTGTACTGATTCACAAGGGCATTACCCAGTTTGAAATCATTCATACGACTCTTTGGACGAGCCTGGATGAAGACATGGCGCTCAATGCCGCTATATTTCCAATAATCCTGGTCTTCGAGATAAGAGCCATCGCTGAATCGGAATACTTGAACAGCCAAACGGTTCTTACCTTTCTTCAAATACTTCGTGATATCATAGTGAGAAGGCAAACGGCTATCCTCGCCATATCCCACCATCTTACCATTGATCCAGAAATAATAAGCCGACTCCACACCTTCAAAGTCCATGATGATGTCCATTCCCTTCCAATTCTCTGGAATGGTAAACTCATGCACATAATGTCCCACTGGGTTATAATCCTGTGGCGCATATGGAGGATTTGCCTTGAAAGGATAAGTCACATCCGTATAGATTGGTGCATCGAAACCTTGAAGTTCCCAACTTCCTGGCACATTGATGTTCTGCCAATCATTTACATTGTAAGAAGGCTTGAAGAAGTCTTTCAACATGAGAGAAGGTTTCTTCACCAATTTAAACTTCCATACACCATCCAATGAGATACGACGCTCGGTCTGAGGATTCAACTTAAAACGGCGTGCATCATCCATGTGGAGCTGTGCCAATGCGCCACTCTCACTTGTAAATGGCAAATAATGCGCGGTCATAGGCATTCTGCCAATGTTGGTGACCGTAGCATCTTGCCAAGGCTCTGCATGCAAAGAAGCGCATACGAAGCCTAGACATATTATTAGTAAACTAAGGATACGTCTCATATAGAATAAAATAGGTTAAGTTAAAGTTGTTGTAATACTGTCAATAATAAGAATTAGAGAGAACAGAAGAAGGTGACCAAGAATGGCACAGAGAAATCAACACAGAATCCATGGAAGATGGAAACGATGATGAAGTCTTCTCCTGACGAACGGGTAATGATAGGCAAGGTGGTGTCCATGGAGGTTGCTCCACCTACACTGATTGGTGCCAACTTACCAAAATACTTTGCCAACAACGGTGCACACAACAGGGTTAATATCTCTCTGCAAATATTGGCAAGCAAAGCGATGGTTCCTAATTCCGGACCGCGATATTCTGTAATAAAAATACTCGACAAGGAATAATAGCCAAAGCCGGAGCCAATAGCCAAACAATCGGTAAGCTGGCGATGTCCCAATACCAAAGAGACTGCCGCACATCCTGCCAATGTTCCAAGGATAGTCATCACAGGCAACATCATCATACGAGGATTCACCTTGCGGAAACTCTTCAATACCGAGGTATCACAGCCAATGCTGATTCCCACACAAAACATCAATAGGCAAAGCGCATAATAACTGATATCGCTATTCACTATCTCTTGTGGCACCAAGTTCAGAAGACCTATGATGATGCCCAACACAAAGAAACCCACAATAATCAAGCTACCTTTCATGCCTTACCTCCTTTCGTCACATATTTCCACAAGCCCCAAGCAAAGAGTACACTTCCAGCACTTCCGCCAATCGTCAGTAATATAGCCTCCAATCCGAGGGTCTGAAGTCCATTGATGATACGTGGATTAGAACCCACCTCGATACCAAGTAGGAAGAGGAGTACCCATATCAAAGCCGTGATGACACGACCGATGGCACTCAGTTTCTTATTGCGGAGCAGATATCCTGTTCCGATACCGCAAAGCATAATCAATACTATCTTGAGCATTCCTTATCTATTTTTTATAGTTTGTTCTTTAATAATAAAGCAGATTCTCGTTCTTTATTGTGTCAAAGACCGAGAATCTTTGTTGTTATTTTAAAAGAGAGATTTTCGATAACTCTACTTCAATGCCGCATTAGCATTCAACTCTGTCTGAGGGATTGGATAGAACAACTTAGACTGATCGAAACCAGAGCGACCTGCAGCCTGCATAGCCTGAGCCGTCTTGCCCCATCTTCTCAAGTCATACCAACGGTAGTTCTCCAATGGGAACTCAATCATGCGCTCATGCTCTATCTGAGCCTGCACTGCATCTTGAGTTGTGCCTGTCATGGCTGGCATGTGTCCGTGTACCTCACGTACCTGGTTAATCAAAGGAATAGCCTCGCTTGTTCTTCCTAAGTCGTTGAGAGCCTCAGCCTTCATCAAGAGCACATTGGCATAGCGCATCAATGGCACATTGGTGTCAACTTGGCGCTGAGACAAGCCCTCAAATGTTGAAGGCATCAACTTACGGAACTGACGCACCTTGTCTGGGTCTTCGTCTTCTGTCCAGTCACTCCAATCATAACCATACACCTTGCCTGTACCATCATTGAAGTAAGGGTCATTGAAGAATACAGAGGCATAGAGACGAGCATCATACAAGCCATTGTTCAACTTGCCTTCCTTCTTGAATTCATTCATCAAGGTCTCTGATGGAGAAATTTCATCCCAGCCCCAGAAAGTAGATGTACCAATCCAACGGTGCAAATAAGTACGATACCAAGCACCATTGGCACTACTCAAAGAGAACTGAATCTCGAAGATTGATTCCTTACCATTCTTGTTGGTACCATCAAACATACTCAGGAAATTCTCATCCAACTCATAGCCCTTTACATTATTGAATGCATCAACAGCAGCATTCAAGTATTCAGTCTTCTTGTCAGCCTGTTCTGATGCCATGGTGAGGTAAGCATAGCCTAAGTAAGCATAAGCTGCCCCCGAAGTGGCACGACCTTTCTCATCTCCATCGCGAGACTGTGGCATTTCCGTACCTGCCTTAAAGTCTTCTACAATGAAATCCCATGTCTCAGGACGTTCAGACAACGCCTTGTCCAATTGGTCTGAAGAAGTGATGTATGTATCACGAAGAACAATCTTCTCCCAGTTGAGCAACAACTGCATGTGATAGAAGCCACGCATAAAGTGAGCTTCTGCCAAGAGATGCTTACGGTTGGTTGCACCATCATTCTGGTCTGCACTATTCAGTTGCTCATCGCTCATCTGACCCACTTTAGTCAGCACTTGATTGGCAAAACTAATTCCGTAATAATAGTATCTCCAATACATAGAGAACTGGGAATTACCACTGTTGAAACTAAAGTTGCGGAGCTGTACCCAGTTTGGATAGTTCTGGGCATCAGCACCCATGTCAACATCATCCTCGCGATAAGCCTCTACAGGCCACTTTACCTCAGGGAAGTTCCACTCGTCACCGAAATACAACTGTGAATAAACAGAAGCCATACCTGCTTCAGCATCATCTTTATCACGCCAATAAGAGTCTGAGGTCAACTGGTCTGGCGATGTTTGCGTCAGATAGTCATCACAAGATGTGAGTGACAAGGCAAGGCAAAAACCTGCTGTTATATATTTTAATGCTTTCATAACATTATCTGTTTTTAATAAATTTGAATTTAGAATGTAACTTGCGCACCTACGGTGTATGAGCGAGAGAATGGATAGACGAAACGGTCAACACCAGTATTCAATACATTACGAGAGAACTCTGGGTTAGCACCAGAATAACCAGTAATGGTAAATACATTCTCTGCACTGAAATATACACGAATGCGATCGCAGTAAATCTTCTTCACCAATGATGTAGGTAAAGCATAACCCAACTGAACCTGGCGCAAACGTACGAAGTCGCCATTCTCCAAGAAACGAGTTGACTCACGAGAGTTATCATTAGGGTCACCATAGATAGCACGTGGCACATCGGTATTGGTATTGGTTGGAGTCCATGCATTAAGAGTTGACTTCAAGAAGTTGGATGCAGAATACATTCCTTCATAGAAGTATCTATTACCATTGTAAAGTTTGTTACCAAAAGCACTACCGATAACAGCTGAGAAATCAAAGCCCTTGTAGCTAGCGCTGAGATTGAGGTTAGCCTCTACCTTTGCCATACCTGAGCCAGAATATACCTTATCATCCTCATCGATTACACCATCACCATTCATATCCTTGAAACGGATGTCACCTGGCTGTGCATCTGGCTGGAGAAGTTCACCGTTTGCATTCACATGAGCCTTTACCTCATCCATGCTCTGGAAGATACCATCTGCCTGATAGAGATAGAATGCGCCGATTGGCTTGCCTACCTTAGTCTGGGTTGGGTAATGCTCGGTGCCATATTTCAATCCCTGGCCATAAATGGTTTGTTTCTCATCAGAAAGAGCCACTACCTTATTAGCGATTGTACTAACATTGAAACCTACATTGTATTCAAAATCGCTGATGCGATCATTCCAATTCAATTCCAACTCAAAACCTTGGTTGCGCATCTTACCAACATTCAATGTTGGGTTGTTAAGACCTGCAGAAGGTGCCAACACACGAGTAATCAAGAGGTCGCGTGTCTCGTTGATATAGTAGTTGATGTTACCATTCAAATGGTTCTTGAAGAGACCGAAGTCGAAACCAATGTTCTTGGTATCAGTTGTCTCCCACTTCAAAGAGCGGTTCTCCAATGCACGAGCGATACTACCTGGCCAAGCATTAGAACCTGTTCCCTGTACATAGCCCTGATACATATCATTATAGGTAGAAATCAAAGCCAAGAAGTCGTACTGACCGAGTGCATTCTCATTACCAAGCTGACCCCAGCTAGCACGGAACTTCAAGTTGCTCAATACGGAGTTCTTTGGGAAGAAAGGCTCCTCGCTAATTCTCCACCCCACAGCCACAGATGGGAAGAAACCCCAACGGCTGTCAGCACCAAACTTAGAAGAACCATCCTCACGGAAAGTGAACTGGAAGAGGTAACGATCATTGAAATTGTAGTTCAAACGACCGAAGAAAGAAGCACGGTTATATACCCACTTGGTACCATCACCGCTGAAAGAGCCACCCAAACCAGCACCGATTGTGGTGAAGTTAGGATCCAAGAAACCTGCAGCCTTATCACTCTGGATAAGCTGTCCGTCTTTCACTTCATATATTGTGGTCTTACCTTCCACTGCCACAGAGCTCCAATTGTACTTACGGCTTGTAAGAGAGCTACCCAACATGGCATTGATGCTGTGTTTCTGAATCTGCTTGTTGAAAGAGAGTACATTCTCAAACACCTGCTCCTCCCAATAGTAACGAGCCTCTGAGTTATTAGGATAGGTATTAGGAGTCTTTGGATCAGCAATGTAATCAGGATAATGACTTGAATACACCTCATGCTCTCCGCGATAAGCATAGCTTGTCTTGAAATTGAGCCAAGGAGTGAAGTTGAAAGTCAAAGCCACATTGGCTGTAGTATGATATTTTTTGTCAACAGCATCTCTGTAATAAGCGTCTGCCATGACATTGCGGTTGTTTGGAAGACCATCAAAATTGGTCAAGCCAAAGCCATACTTCTCGTTTTCATTATAAATAGGTACGAGAGGAGAAATCATGTAAGTCTCCTTCAAGTCATACTGAGGTTGACGGCTCTTGGTAAACTTAAATGCCATGTTTGCATCCAAGTCGATAATACCCTTGGTGGTATGGAGCTTCATACGAGCAATATCATGACGATGGTCATTGCCAATGAAGATACCCTTCTCGTCTGCATGGTTGAAAGAAACTGAATATTGAGCCTTGTCTGCTCCACCACGTACGCTAATCATATAGCTCTGAGCCAATCCGCTACGCTGGGTAGCATCCTGCCAATCCGTATTCACGCCTGTATCGTGAGTGATATAAGCTGGCAAGTTGCCATTAGGATAATCACCATATTGAGCCTTATAGTTCTCGTACATCATCTTATGTACGGTCTTGTAGCCATCGGCATCCAGCAAATCCAAGTCTTTTGCCACATGAGTAAAGCTGAGGTAAGTGCTGAAATCAACCTTCACGTCACCCTTCTTACCATTCTTGGTAGTAATGATAACCACGCCATTGGCAGCCACAGAACCATAAATAGCAGCTGCAGCACCATCCTTCAAGATTTCCATGGATTCGATATCCTGTGGGTTAACAGCATTGATATCACCAGGGAAACCATCAATAATATAAAGAGGTTCGTTATCGCCGAAAGTCTTGACACCACGAATCTTGATGCTGACACCTGCACCAGCGTTACCACCCGACTTCAAGATGTTAACACCAGCCACCTTACCCTGCAAAGCCTCAGCAGGATTGGTAGTTGTACGCTTAGCCAACTCCTTGGTATCAACAGATGACAATGCACCCGTCATATCACTACGCTTCATGGTACCATAACCCACTACGACCACTTCGTTCAAGGCCTGTGTATCCTCGCTCATGGCAATATCCATATTCTCAGAGACTTTTACCTCGCGATCCATAAAACCCAGGTAAGAAACCTTAACCTTTGCCCCCCTAGGAGCATTGATGGTGAAGTGACCATCCATATCGGTAACAGCCAAAATATCGGTGCCAGGCACTGACACGGTGGCACCAATGATAGGCTCCCCCTTATCATCTTTCACTACACCCTGCACTTTTTTCTTGTCACCACTCTGTAGAGAAGTGGCAGCTGCATGATGTTGCTTCTCAGAAATAACAATAGACTTTTGTGAAACGATGGAATACTGAAGAGCACGACCCTTCAATGCTGCATCAAGCACTACGTTCACAGGCACACCAGCCTTGTTGATGGTGATATCATTCTTCTTGTCAATGATGTCACTCTTGTAGGAAAAACGATAAGTGGTTTGTCCTTCAATCACACTGAACACATGCTTTAGTGTAGCATTCTTCACGTTTACGGATACCTTCTGTTGTGCCATGACTCCTAAAGTAGAAATACATAGCATGATGAAGATCATCAGACTTTTTAAGTAATAGCGTCCGTTCATACTTTAATTATTAAGTTATACTTTTTGATTAATTATATTTTCACTCATTTTTTAACGTTGAGTTATGAGAAAAGACACGAAACGTGAAAGAATGTACCTAAAAAGCACCATTAATTAACTTTCTTTAAGCCTTTTTCTTCCTATCTTTCTATCCTATTTCAATTATTCTTTGTACTTTAGCACCGCAAAAAAAAGAAACATAAAATAGATGAGCAACGGACGATTACTTTGGATAGACGACGAGATTGAACTTCTCAAGGCACACATCCTCTTTCTCAACAAGAAAGGGTATGAGGTGGCAACTGCCAGCAATGGCTCTGATGCCATCGACTTATGTTGCCAGCAAACTTTCGATTTCATCCTGCTCGACGAAATGATGCCTGGATTGAGCGGACTGGAAACACTCCAACAAATCAAGGAAATCCAACCAGGCACTCCCATTGTGATGTGTACCAAAAGTGAAGAAGAGAACATCATGGACCAAGCCATCGGAAGCAAAATCGCCGATTACCTCATCAAGCCTGTCAATCCCAACCAAATTCTGCTTTCGCTCAAGAAGAATATCCATCAAAAGGAAATCGTCACTGAAGTCACACAGAATGGCTACCAGCAAGACTATCGACTGATTGCTCTCCAAATGATGGATTGCCATACCTGCCAAGACTGGATGGAAATATACAAGCGATTGGTGAAATGGGAATTGGAGCTGAGCAACACGGACAGCGACATGACCGAGATGCTGCAAATGCAAAAAGAAGAAGCCAACCTTGGATTTGCCAAGTACATCTCGAAGAATTACCTCACATGGGTAGCCCCTCAAAAGACACCACACCCTATAGAAGGAAGACCCCTCATGAGCCCCGACATCTTCAAAAGCAAGATTTTTCCGATGCTAGACAAGGGAGAAAAAGTATTCTTCATTTTGATTGATAACTTCCGTTACGACCAATGGAAGATGCTTGCACAAGACATTGCCGACCAGTTTGACATCGAGGAAGACATGTATATGAGCATCCTTCCTACCGCCACGCAATATGCCAGAAATTCCATTTTCAGCGGGTTGATGCCCAACAAGATTGCAGAAATGTTTCCCGACTTATGGGTGGACGAAGATGAGGAAGAAGGCAAGAATCTCAATGAATGTCCGCTTATCCAGACTCTACTAGACAGGTACAGACGTCATAACACCTTTAGTTATAATAAGGTGAACGACTCATTGGGGGCAGACAAGTTGCTCGACAAATACAACGAGTTCAAGAACTATGACCTCAATGTGTTGGTCATCAACTTCATCGACATGCTGTCACATGCTCGCACAGAATCGAAGATGGTGAGAGAATTGGCAAACAATGAGGCAGCCTATCGCAGTATCACCCAGAGTTGGCTTCGTCATTCCATATTAGCTACTCTATTCAAGCGGTTGGCGCAAAGTGACTACAAGATTATCCTCTCCACCGACCATGGTAGCATCCGAGCTTCCAAGCCCATCAAAATCATCGGCGACCGCAATACAAACACGAATTTACGCTATAAGCTGGGCAAGAATCTCGCTTACAATGCCAAGGAGGTATTCACCATCAAGGAGCCACAGAAGGCACAGTTGCCAGCCCCAAACCTAAGCACCTCGTATGTGTTTGCCTATGGAGACGCTTTCTTCGCCTATCCGAACAACTATAATTATTACGTGTCTTATTATAAAGACACCTTCCAGCATGGAGGAATTTCCATGGAAGAAATGCTCATTCCGCTGATTACGTTGACTCCGAGAAAGCGATAAGGGGAGAAAAGAGTAAAGAATAAAACAAAATAAATAAGACAATGAAAATCAAGATTGACTCATTAGACAACATCCATGCTACCGCCAAGGAATTTCTGGCAAACATGGGAACTGGCAAAGTCTTTGCCTTCTATGGCAAGATGGGAACCGGCAAGACTACATTTATCAAGGCTATCTGCGAAGAGCTAGGCGTAGAGGATGTCATCACCTCTCCTACCTTTGCCATCGTCAATGAATACACGGCAGGCAATGGAGCCCCTATCTATCACTTCGACTTCTATCGCATCAAGAAACTTGACGAAGTATATGACATGGGATACGAAGACTACTTCTATGGTGGCAACCTCTGTTTCTTGGAATGGCCAGAACTTATCGAAGACCTTCTTCCAGAAGATGTTACCAAAGTACACATCACCACCGAAGAAGATGGAAGCAGAACCGTGGAGTTCTAAAATTATAACACGGATTACAAACCTACAGAAAAAGGAAGTTTAGGATACTTCATCAAGTATCCTAAGATAGTTGCCCAAGTATCCTAAGATACATCGCCAAGTATCTTAGGATATTTTTTGTAAATAAATCGATTAGCCCAAGAAAGCCTTGAACTTAGCATCGAGAGTTGACTTATTGGCTGCGCCAACAAACTTGTCAACCAACTCACCACCCTTGAAGAACAAGATGGTAGGGATGTTGCGAACGCCATACTCCATTGGGATGTCGTCATTCTCCTCAATGTCGCACTTGCCTACCACCAACTTGCCATCATACTCCTCAGCAAGTTCTGATACGATAGGTGCCAACTGACGGCAAGGACCGCACCAAGTAGCCCACAAGTCAACGACCAAAGGGAGCTCACCATTCTTATAACTCTCGAAATTGTCTTTTGTAATTGTTACTTCCATTTTATTTTCTGTTTTTTAATTAATAATTCTTTTTCTTACCTCACCCCATCAAGAGACGATAGGTAATGCAAAAGTAAGCATTTATTCCCATATTAACAAACTTCGTGCCACTTTTTTAGTTGACACGATAGGTCATCTTTGGATTTTGCTCAATAAACTGTATCAAGTCTTTGCTCACCCCAATGGTCCTATCTTGCGAACGAAGCAAAAGATTTGTGTTCGATTCTGAGTCATGTATCTGAAGATAGAGTTGGGTCGGTCCCTCTTCCTTCTCAAGAATGGTTTGCATGTCGTTCACAAATGTGTCATTGACAATCGTACTGTCCAAGACTATGGTCAGGCGCTCAATGCGCTTTTCCTTCACCGTTTGCAAGAACTCCACACTTCCCACCTTGAACTCCAGATACTGGTTGTTTCCATATCGTGATTGGCATTTCGCTGTGATATATACCGAACACCCTTCGGTAAGCATACCTCGCCATTGTCCCCAGTCTTCACCGAAGAGAGCCAATTCGCCTGAACCTTCAAAGTCTTCTATCGTGACAAAACCGCAAGGCTTTCCTGTCTTGGTAAACTTGGATTTCACTTCCGTGATAATACCACCAAATACGATATCTGCTTTCTTTGCCAACTCCACCTTGTCACCCAATTCCGAGCAATGGGTATTGCACATTGAATTAAGCACGATGCTATAATCATCAAGTGGATGCGCCGAAAGGTAGATACCCACCAACTCTCGCTCACGGTTCAACTTCTCTATCGTGCTCCATCCTTCCACCTTTGGGATAGGAGGTGTAGTAATCTCTACCGCATCTTGTCCGCCGAAGAGAGAATTGGCTGCCTCAGCTTGTTCTCGTTGATAAAGCTGTCCGTATCTCACGAGCGTATCCAAGAACATCTCGCCCTTCGTATTCTTTCCGAAGAAACTTTCTCGTGGAATGCCAAAGCTATCAAAGCCTCCACTCAAAGCCAAGGTTTCAAAAGCCTTTCGGTTGACATTCGAGAAATCCACACGTTGTGCAAAGTCAAAGATATCCTTGTAAGGACCATTTTTCTGACGCTCGTTTACAATTGCATCTGCAGCCGGTGCTCCCATACCTTTGATAGCCGAAAGACCGAAACGAATCTCACCATGCTCGTTCACACCAAATACACGATAACTCTCGTTGACATCTGGTCCCAATGTTTTGATTCCCATCGACTGACATTCCTCCATCAACTTGGTAATCTCGGTAATCTGGGCAAAACGACGTGTCATCAGTGCCGCCATGTACTCGGCTGGATAATGCGCCTTCATGTAGGCCGTCTGATAAGCCACCCAAGAATAACAAGTGGCATGTGACTTATTGAAAGCATAAGAAGCAAACTTTTCCCAGTCACCCCAGATTTTCTCCAACACGGCAGGATTATGTCCATTCTCCTGGCCTTGCTTGATAAACTTAGGTTTCATCGCATCTACGATGTCCTTCTTCTTCTTACCCATCGCCTTACGCAAAGCATCAGACTCACCACGGGTAAA
>CAVKNU010000013.1:0-30243 GCA_963657465.1 Lachnospiraceae bacterium | reverse complement strand
TCAAGGCTCTTGGTGTTGTAACCGCAACCATAGATTTGGGCATCGCAGGAAAAGTGGCATTGTGGTAAATCGTAATTTGTTGCTTACTTTAAGAATATGTTTATGGTGATATGACATTAACTATTGATTCTACTTTTTCAATACAAAATGTCATGTCGTTTCCTTTTGAGGATAGCTTGACTATGGTGAATGGAAGCAAGGATGAATTGGGACCAACTTTTAGTTTCATAGTCAATGCTAATACGAGGAAGGCTATACTCTTACCATCCAATCGTGGCTGTATCGGCTTCATTTCGGAAGAAGGATTGCCTATCTGTTTGTCTTATCGGCATCATTCTAATGGAAAGCCTGGCCGCTACTCTGTAGTGTCGGTGTATGATTTGAAAGGAAAGTTAGTCAAGGAAATGTCGCTTGAAGGGTATGGGGACAATCAAAAAACATCAGAGATATAGGAAAATATGAAGAAATGTATTATAAATAGCCTCGTTTTATGGATGGTACGATTATAATGATAACTGAAAAAATGAAAAATAGCATGAATGATAGAATAGTAATAACAAAGAGGCTTTGTCTATTTGTGAGATTAATAGTTAGCTTTTGGGGAGTAATCTTTTTGGGTGGCTGTGCTAGGACAACAGGTTCGTATCAACATCACCCAAAAAGCGTTTTAAGCGCAGATAGTAGTAAGGCTATTGTTGAGAATGAGAATACGCCAAAGCCACACTATTTTCTTAACTATAATTACTTGACATTCATAGATGAAGAAAACTTTCTTCGTTATGCTCATGTTCGCCCCATGAAGCATTGGAAGAAGCATTTGGCTAAAGGAATTTCAAATGATGATGTGCTTTTGGATTTCAAAATTGATTATCCTATGGGGAGTGGTAAGTTTTATCGAGAGGTTCGTAATTGGATGTCTGAACAGATAAGGGATTGTATTGCGTTTGCGTGTTTTTGTGTGGAATCTTCTGAATATATAGCTGTTGTGGATGCCGATGAACGAAATAAAGAACAGCTGTTCTCTCGTTATTATTCCCTTATGGCTGATTCTATCAAAGTACGAGAAAGGCGAAATAAACAAGCGATTACCGATGAAGACAGCAAAGTCTCGTTTAATTTATGTGCTATGGTAACGATCGGTAAGGTGTATGAGTCTGTGCGATATTGTACCTATTATAGTGATCGTTTTGCTGATGCTGGTGGTGCACATGGCATGCCATGTCGTGAGTTAGCGACTTTTGATAAGCAGACAGGTCGTTTGTTAAATTATGATGATATATTTGATGCAAGATATCATCAAGAGTTGAGCGAAATGCTGGTTGATGCTTGGACAAAGCAAAAATATATGGTTGATGAGTATGTGGAGGCAATGTCGGATTATGTCAGTGGTGCTTTTTATTGCATAGGTTGTGGTGAAAATGAACAGCAATTGATGGTAAATACCAATGTTGGTTTGCTCAAAGATGGAGTCGCATTTATCTATCAACCCTATGAACTGGGATGCTTTGCAGAAGGCTTTTTCACTTTCCTTATGCCGTATGATAAGGCAAAAAGGTATATGAAAATCAAAAATTATTGATTGGTCGAAGAAGTAGTACTTACTTTGTCAATGAAGCAGTACTTACTTTACAGATGAAGTAGTACTTACTTTGTCAATGAAGTAATACTTACTTTGTTTTATCTGTCTTGCTATAACCGTATTAATCTCTTTTTTCAAGTGCAAAGTTTACAAAAAGTCGAGGGGGCAGATACAACCTATCCATATTTTTATTACCTTTGCGCCATTGATACTAATATACTAAAAACTTACAAATATGGAATTATCAAAGAAACTATCGGATTCATGGAATGCACTTCTTCGTAAGATAAGGAAGCAAGATGAGGTGCAAAAGGTAAAGGTGAAGACAAAACTGTCTTTTCCTACTACAGGTGTTATCGGGGCAATCGCTGGTGATTGCTTCGGGGCGGCGTATGAGTTTCATCCTGTAAAATATGAGGACTTCGACTTATATAAAGAGCCTCGTTTTACGGATGATACGGTTATGACCTTGGCCGTTGCCAAATGGCTGACGATAGACCAAGAGCATACTCATGAGAAGCTTGTTGAGTGTATAACCTTCATCGTACTCTTGCTGAAATCCGTCCCGATTATCAATTTACGGAGATTTGTCAGACGAGTGTTCCCGAATCCATCATTTCGTATCTTGAAGCCGATAGTTACACTTCAGCTATCCGTAATGCCATCTCTCTGGGTGGTGATGCCGATACGATGGCATGTATGGCGGGCGGAATTGCTGTTGCAACCCAAGGGATGGAAATGCCAGAAGAACTAGCTTATTGTGTGTATAATGGTGTGCTTGATGATAATCTTCGGCAGATACTCGATGAGTTTAATCAATTTTTGAAAATAAAAGTATGACAGTAATAGAGTTGGTAACCGTTATTCGCCAGCACAAGAAAGTATCTCTTGCGATTCTTGTGTTGGTCTTGGTCTTAGGAAAAATAGCATCGGTATCATTCGGCATGCACGGTATCGGAACGTTTGATGGAGAGAAAAATGATATATTGCGTAGGCGAAATTATCTGATAGGGAAACTTGT
This sequence comes from Lachnospiraceae bacterium, assembly GCA_963657465.1. Classification (GTDB taxonomy): domain Bacteria; phylum Bacteroidota; class Bacteroidia; order Bacteroidales; family Bacteroidaceae; genus Prevotella. Next base: position 27,643 of record CAVKNU010000013.1, on the reverse strand, counting down.
GACGACACCGCAAAGGGTGCTGGAAGAAATGCCTGGAGGAATGGATGCACAGTTTCAAGGAGAATGGGCGATGTATTCTTGTTCTATGTTTGCGGCAGCTTTAACCAACATTGCAAAGATTTATCCTGAACAAAAGAAGGTTTCGTTGGGCTATGTTGACAGACTCATAGAGATTGTTATGTCTTCAGAAATACGTGAATATGATAGAAAGCGATGGTGGGGAGAAGATGCACTTGATTATGTTCCTGATATGTTGGTGGCAGTAGTGGCTCTGTCTCATTATGCAGCGTTGAATCATGGGCAGTATCAAGATACTGTAAATCGGTGGATAGGGAAGGCTAAAACGAATTGGCTGGATGCAAGGACTGGCTTATTGGTTTCTTTCTTGGACAATACTGGAGCGCATCAGCTTGAGGGGATGCCTATAAAAGGCTCTTATTCTGCGTTGAATTGCTATTATCTTTCACTTATAGATAAGTCTTTTGCGAAAGAACAATATAAGCGATTGAAGCAATACTTTTATCAAAGTACTTTTATTCCTGGTTTAAGGGAATACTATGACCGAACTTGTTTCTTAGGAATGGATGCTGATGCTGGTCCTGTTGTCGCAAATTTGAGCCCTTCGGGAACTGCGTTTATGGTAGGAAGTGCAACTTGCTTTGGTGATGCTGATGTACGGAGAAGTCTAATGAAAACAGCAGAGATTGCAGGCTCTACTTTTTATGGCTTTACGGAAAATCACTACCTCCTTGCCAACTTTGCCTTGGTAGGCGAGGCGGTTATGTTGGCTATGCGGACTAATGTGGAATGAAAAGCAATTTAATAATCCCTTGCCAACCACTCTGCGAAGAAATAGTCGTATATTCTGTATGTATCCTCCTCTTGCGTGATGATGTCATTCTTCAGCAATCCTTTGATGGCACTTTGTACGGAACTGGCGGATGGCAGGTTGTACTTCTTGATGAAAGTGGAGGAGGTGACATTTCTAGCTATACCCTCCTTGGCAATGGCTTGGAGAATGAGCTTTTGCTTAGGGGCGAGATGGGCGAGTAAGTCCTTGTAACTGCCTTCTTGGGCAAGAATGACATTGCTTTCAGCCGTCTCTAACTTGGAAATATCGCAAAGCTCATCATTTCCAGTCATGGCAAAAAGTTCGTTCATCATCATCTGTACAAACCAAGTGCAGCCATTGAATTGCTGATAAACTTTTTCTATCAACTTACGGCTAATGTGCTTGCCTCTTTCCTCAAATAGGTGAGAAGCAAAGTCGGCGTATGTATCCATCGGGATAGGGTCCAATCCCATACTGATGGCACTCTGATAGAAAGGCTTGGATGAGGAGTTAAACATGTTGCTCATCAAGTGTCGCTTGCTTCCTGCAAAAACAAAAAGGGTTTGCTTGCATTGCTGTATCTTGGTACGGAGCAATGCCTCCACGTTCTTTTCCTCATAGTTGCTTATCTGCTGAAACTCGTCGATGGCAACAACACATGGCTTGTCGGCTGCTTCGAGATAGGCGAAGATTTCATCAAGTGTAGTTTGTGGCGTTTGAATGTCGCCGAGACTAATGTCAAAGCTTGGCTCTCCTGTCATGGCATCCAGTTTGAATCCCATTCGGAGAGAAGTGATGACTTGGAAGAAACGCTCGGTCCACACCTTTCCCTTAGGCTTTAGCTGCTCATAAATGGCTTTGCCCAAGAGATAGACAAATTCAGCCAAGGAGGTGGTGGCGTAGATGTCAACGAAGAAAGTATTGAATCTATCAGTGAGTTGGGCTTGATGAAAACTATGGTGAATCAAGCCTGTCTTGCCCATACGTCTGGGTGAAATCAGTGCCACATTGCGCCCATTCTCAATCTGCTTGATTAAGAATGCGGTTTCGTTCTTGCGGTCACAAAAGTAGTCGGAAGAGAGGTACCTTCCGACTATAAAGGGATTTAAAATAGCCAACTTTTCCATGCCTTATACCTTAATAATGTATGTATCAATACAATTTTATTGCAAAGATAATAATTATAATCGTAATAATTGCAAGAAAAGTTGGCTTTTTTTGTGTTCTTTAGCTTTTATCCTTTTTAGGATTCCTTCGCTTTGGTTATAATCTTCTCCACAATCCCATCCACGATGCTGTCGGCGAGGGAGATGTTTGGCACCATGATGGTGTCGCATTTCAAGTACTCACAAGCCTTGAGGAATATCTCGGCGGCAGGGATGATGACATCGGCACGGTCTTCTTTCAGACTGAACGAGATTTCACGCTCCTCGATGCTGAGAGGTTTCATCATCGTATAGAGACGGTTCAGCTCGGCGAGGGTAAGATTCTGGGAGGCGTTCTTGCTGTGGCGAGCCAACTTGTTGAGCTTGTTGATGTTGCCTCCAGAGCCAATGATATGGATGTCACCGTATTCCTCTGCATATCTTGTGAGATTGGCTTTGAAGAGTTTGAAAGTCTCTTCTGTCACCTTGCCACTGAGCAAGCGCAAAGTTCCCATGTTGTAGGAATAGCTTTCGGCGAGAACGCCATCATGGATGAGGCTCACCTCGGTGCTGCCACCGCCCACGTCGATGTAAGCAAAGTTGCCTTCATTGCTGTCGGTTTTCTCCACCAGGTTGTTGTAGAGAAGCTGAGCTTCTTCCTGACCCTTGATGATTTCAAGTTTGATGCCTGTTTGCTTCTCTATCTTCTTAAGAATCTTTTTGCCGTTCTCGGCATCACGCATGGCGGAAGTGGCGCAAGCTCGGAAGTGCTCCACGTCGTTGAGTTTCATGAATTGCTTGAAGCCCTTCATCATGTGGAGCATCATCTTCTCTCGTTCCTTCGATACCTTGCCGAGGGTAAAAACGTCCTTACCCAAGCGCAATGGGATGCGGATGAACATCACTTTCTTGATACGGTCTGCCTCGGTTGTGGCTTCGGGAGTGAAGCGCTTGATGAGCAAGCGGGCTCCGTTGGTTCCTATGTCTATTGCTGCTATGTTCATTGTTGATAAACTTTATAAAGTTCTTCTTGGCTTCGGAATGGCTCGCCTTCTACAAAGGCGTTCGTTCCCTTGCCATCTACCACTCTTCCGTTTCTCGTATCTCTCATGCCGTAGGCTACGGTGCGGAGGAGGTCGGACTGCATTTCCTCGTCATATACTGGTGTCAAGACCTCGATGCGGTTGATGAGATTTCTTGGCATCCAGTCGGCTGAACCGATGAAATATTTCGGTTTGCCACCGTTGGCGAAGATGAGGATGCGGCTGTGTTCCAAGTAGCGGTCAATGATGCCCACGCAATGGATGTTGTCGCTCAGTTTGGCGATGCCAGGTTCGAGCGAACAGTTGCCACGGATTACGATGTCTATCTTTACGCCAGCCTTTGATGCTTGGTAGAGTTTTGCCACCATGTCGGTATCGGTGATATGGTTGATTTTCATCTTCACCCAAGCCTCCTTGCCCTCATTGGCATTCTTGATTTCGTTGTCGAGTAAGCGGAGGATGCGGCTCTTCATGGAGTTAGGGGAGACGAGGAGTTCGTTGAAGCGGAACTGGGAGAAAGGACGGTCGATGAAGTCGAATACCTTTGCCACCTCGTTCACAATCTTAGGGCGAGCGGTCATCATCAAGTAATCGGTGTAAATCTTGGCGTTGCCCTCATGGAAGTTACCTGTTCCGATGCAAGCGATGTTGCCTTTCTTCGACTCGATGTAGAGCAACTTGGAGTGAATCTTCAAGCCTTCCACGCCGAAGATGACATTCACGCCCTCTTCCTGCATACGTTTGCTCCATTTGATATTGCTCTCCTCATCGAAGCGTGCCAGCAATTCCACTACGGCTGTTACCTTCTTGCCATTTCTTGCGGCGGTGATAAGAGCCTTCACGACCTTGGAGTCTTTTGCCAAGCGATAGAGGGTGGTCTTGATGCTCTTCACCTCTGGCTTGGTGGCAGCCTCACGGAGCACACGGATGTAACCATTGAAACTATGGTAAGGCACATGGATGAAACGGTCTTTTTGACGGATTTGGTCGAGGATGCTCTCATTTGATAAGAACTCAGGCTTCATGATAGGAGCCCACTTCTCATATTTCAGTTCTTTGTGACCGCAGTCTGGGAAAGACATCAAGTCCTTGTGGTTCTGATAGCGACCACCAGCGAGGGAGGCATCGAGTTCCTTGGTGTTCAATCGGTCACGGAGTTTCTTCTGCATCTCCTTAGGCATCTGCTTGTCGTAGATAACACGCACAGCCTCGCCTTTCTTACGGCTACTTACACCCATGGCGATACGTTCCATCGTTCCGAAGTCGGCATCATTGTCCACCTCCATCTCGGCATCCTTGGTAAACTTAAAGGAATAAGCCTTGTAGGTGCTTTCCTTGAATCCCAAGAAAACCAATGGCAGACAGAAACGTATCACGTCATCGAGATACATGATGTTTTCGAAACCATCGCTCGAAGGGATTTTCACCCATCTGCCATAGATGCGGTCTGGTACTTTCAACACGGCATATTTCTTCTTGCCATCCTTGCCTTCCTCTATCTTTTCCACGGCAAGGTAGATGCGGTTGTCCTCTAGTGTGGAAAGGTCATCGATTTCCGAGAGCCAGATAGGGTTGACGGAACCGTTGAGCTTATCGTAGAAAAACTGGGTGAGAAACTCCTTCTGCTCGTCATTGAGATTCTCTTCAGTGACGAGACGAACCTTGTGCAGTTCGAGCTCGTGGAAAACTGTATCCACCGCCTCAGTGTATTCTTTCGAATAGGATTCATTGAGCTTGTTGATGGTTTTGAGTGTCTTCTTGATTTGATTCTCCGTCTCCTTGGTGAGCTTGCGGTCGAGCATACGGTTGAGTGATGCGACACGTACACGGAAAAACTCGTCGAGGTTGTTGGAGTATATGCCAAGGAAGGAGAGGCGTTCCAAGAGTGGCACGTATTCCTTCTCTGCCTCTTGCAGAATGCGATGGTTGAAGTACATCCAACTGATGTCGCGCTCCACGTAGGCTTTCTTGATGATTTCTTCTTTGGTCATGATAGAAAATATATTTCGTGCTAATGAAAAAAGTTTTTATATAGGAAAAACTCTGTTGCGAAGTACGCAATGGCGGTTGCAAACCTTGGAATGTACGTTGCAAGCTTTGCAACCGCCATTGCGTACTTTGCAACAGAAAATTCTAGGCTAAGGAAACTTTTTTCTCTTCTTTCTTTATTTTCTTTTTGGGAGTTGCCTTCTTCTGGTCGGTTTCAGAAACTCCCTTTTTCTCTTCAGAGATTTTATTCTCTTTGTTTGAGTTTTCTTTCTTCTCTTCCTTCTTCTTATTAGGAACTATCTTTTCCTCTTTTTTGATGTCAGATTTCTCAGTTGTATTTTTCCCTGGCTTTTCGGTGACGAGGAAGTCGGTGTCGCCATCGATGTAATGCAGTTCCTTGCGGAAGAACTTGCTACTGCCAGCTGGTACGATGATGTCATGCAATTGGTCGCAGTCATCGAAAGTATGACGGCTGATCTTGTCGGGCGTTCCTGCGAAGGTAATCTTTTTGAGCTTGTCGCACTCTGCGAAGGCATAGCTCTTCACGGTTTTAACATTCGCAGGCACATAAACGTTATCCAGTTCATCACAATCATAGAAGGCATCGCTCTCGATAGTCTTCACGGTGTTAGGGATGATGACATTCTTGAGTTGCTTCTTGCCACGGAAAGCCATCTCGCCGATAACCTCCACTCCCTCAGGGATAGCGAAGCTCGGCTCGTTGTTCATACAATATACCATTCGTTTCTTGTCGTTGGTATAAACTGCCTCTCCATCATACTCAAAACAATCGCTGTCAATCTTCTGCAAGGCGAGATTGAGGACAAGGTTTTCAAACTTGTCGTCTCTCTTTGCACCTTTCTTGCCTTCTTTCTTGGAATCCTTCTTGAGAATATCCAGAATAGCTTTCTTACTTTCCTTCATTGTGTTAAAATAATAATGTGTACATTTTGAAAATGTATAATAAGTATTTCTTTACGGCTGCAAAGGTACGGTGAAATTCTGAGATATTCTTCGTAAAGACGATTACGAGTTTGTGACGATGATGTTACGGAAATGTTACAATGTAGAGGAATATTATTTTGTCACGATTTTGTAATACCTGTGTCGCATGATAGAAATATTTCCCCTGTAATTTTGCAGGCGAAAATAAAAATATAAAATATAAATGAAAAAGGTAATGTATCTTGTGCTGGCTTACCTTAGCTTGGGCTGTATGGAGGCTGAAGCACAAAGTGAGAAGAAAGAGGAAGGTTTCGACAAGACTCCGAAGATTGGGGGAACGCTTCGCTCGAAGTATGAATACCAGACAGAGGAAGGGGAAGGACGATTCGAAGTGCGTACGGCTCGTATCAATGTGTCGGGCAAGGTGGCTCCGGAAGTAAGTTATAAGGCGGAGATTGACCTTTGTGACGAGGGCAAGATAAAGATGCTGGATGCCTATACGCGCATCTCGCCTTGGAGGACCCTCCAGTTTACCATCGGTCAAGAGCGTGTGCCATTCACCATTGATGCCCATCGCTCTCCTCACCAACAGTATTTTGCCAATCGTTCGTTTATCGCCAAGCAGGTGGGCAATGTGCGTGATGTGGGTGCCGACTTGGGATATACTTGGAATGTGGGATTCCCAATCATCGTAAATGCTGGTATCTTCAATGGCTCAGGATTGACCAATCAGAAAGATTATTGGACTAAGGGCGTGAATTTCTCAGCCAAGGCACAGTTCCTCTTCCCGAATGTGAATCTTGTGTTGAGTACACAGAAGATTAAGCCTTCGGATGTCACGGTGGTGATGTATGATGCTGGTTTGACTTATCATTATGGTGGTTTCATTGCTGAGGCAGAGTATCTCTATAAGCATTATTCTCATGATACTTTCCATCCTGTTCATGCATTTGATAGTTTTGTATGTTATGATGTGCCTGTTCGCAATAGTATGATCAAGAAGGTTTCTCCTTTGGTGCGTTATGATTTCATGAGCGACCATAGTGACGGTCTCCGCTACTTGGACGGAAAAGAGGATACCAAGGGCGCATTGACGATTAATGATTATAAACGTCATCGTGTGACGGGTGGTGTAACTTTCAGTCTTGCCAAGCCATTCATCTCGGATATTCGCATCAACTATGAGAAGTATTTCTATCGCAATGGAGGAATCGCCAAGGCATCAGAGAAGGACAAGATTGTCGTGGAGTTTATGACTCATTTTTAAATTCATATAATCATTTTAGGTGTATTATAAAATTCGTGCTAGCGTGTATTAGTCTGTATGAAGATTGATACACGTTTTTTCGTTTGTTTCAGATAAAAACACTAATTTTGCAACTAAAACAGAAAACAATATGGAAAGATTGAAAAATATCAAGGCAATGGCCTTTGATGCAGATGATACGCTCTGGGCATTGCAAAACTATTTTGAGGATGTGGAGCATGAGTATTGCGAACTTCTCTCCGAATTTGGTAGTGAGAAGGAAATCTCGGCTGCTCTCTTCGAAACTGAGTCGAAGAACATGCCCGACTTGGGGTATGGTTGCAAGGCTTTCACCATCTCGCTCGTGGAGAATGCCGTGAAGGTGAGCCATGGCAAGGTAGAGGCAAATGTCATTGCACAGATTCTTGACTTAGGTAAAAGTCTTTTGCACCTCGATGCCAAACCTTTGGAAGGAGTAGAGGAAACTTTAGCTCGCATTCGAGAGAGAAAGCAAGAGGAAGATTCGACAGAAGAAAAGGGACAGAGAAAATATAAGTTGGCGGTATTTACAAAAGGGGAGTTGCAAGACCAGGAGAATAAGCTGTGGCGATCGGGATTGCAGCGCTACTTTGATGTGGTGAGTATCGTGAGTGATAAGAAGCCAGAGGCTTATCGCCATCTCTGCAAGGACTTAGATGTGAAGCCCGAAGAACTCGTGATGGTGGGAAATAGCTTTAAGAGCGATATTGCTCCGGCTTTGAAAATCGGAGCCTCGGCTGTTCATATCCCTTTTCATACCACTTGGGCACATGAAAAGATAGAGGAGTTTGAACATCCTAAGCTTCGCCGTATATCTCATTTCTCAGAGATTTTGGAACTCTTGTAAATACGGAAAAGAGGATTCGCCCGATAAAATAAGGATGTGGAAAATTAAAAGGAGTAAAGGGAAATGGATTCACTTCCCTTTACTCCTATAACTTCTGAACTTTCGAAAGCTGAATATTATTTTATTTCAATTCTTGTTTCAACTTGTTGGATTGCTTGATGGCTGCAGCTCTAGCAGCAGCGTTGGCAGCTTGTTCGTTTTTACTCTTGTGATAACCTTGTATGTTGCCATATTTGTCGCGCAGTGCCAATGAGTCACGTTTCATATACACGAACTCCAGTGTGTCGCGAGTGGTCTTCTCGTTGAATACCACGCCACTAATTTCACGGCGACCTTTTACTAGAATCAGTTTGCCGTTGTAGGCGTGCCATTCAGTGTATTGAGGCACTTTAGGATATTCCACCGGGCTGTCATCTTCCACAGCGGTGGACGATTGTACGTATCCTACGCTACGTGCTTCACCCATTCGCTTCAATGTAAAACCATATTCACGAGGAATCATGTAGGTCTCTACGATGCTGTCTGGCATATTGGCAAGGATGCGAGCCTGTTGGCGCTTGGAGAGATGAGACACATCGCGCAGATGAGGCATCACTTTATAGGTCCATGTAGCCTTTAGTTTGTCGAGGTCAATCACCATGTCCGCTCCGTTAGGGTCGTCTTTGTCCGTACAAGGAAGCACACAAATCCAGTCGCCTATTTCGATGTCGCCAAATACCTGATGATGGCGGTTGGCGTCTAGGATGTTGTATTTCACAGGGTCTCCACCCGCATTGGGCAACAATACAATGGTGGTGTCGGTGCATCCCATGCAAGCCAGTCCATAGATGGCTTTGTCGCCCTTGGCTGGTTTCGACAAGCTAATTGCCAACTTTGGGTCAACGGGCTTTTTCGGAGGATTGCCCTTTTTGCAGGATGCAAAGAAAATCACGGCAAGCGCCATGAGAAGCAATGATTTTATCTTCATGATTCTATAATCTTTAGTCATTTGTCACTGCAAAGGTACGATTTTATGTGATAACATGCAAATGTTTTTGCCGTTTCTTTTCGTCAAGTCAAAAAAATGCAGTAACTTTGCACTCGTTTTTTAGGAATAACCTCGCACAAACATAAGCGATGGCTCATACATATTTATATAATATATAAGCTTTTCATAAAAATAATGACAACAGTAAATACGCATACTCTGCCCTTATGGACGGAGGTGGAATACACGCCTCTATGTAAAACGCCTTATCTCTCAACACCTTTCTTCATTCCGAAGGAAAGTAAGTGCTATTTGTGTCGTGAAGATGGCACACGAGAGGAAGCAAAGAATGTATTTTTGGTTTTTAAATCTACCGCTGCATCAGAGGATGATGAGTGGGAAGACGATCCTATCCCTGGTGAGATGTGGGTCAATGTATTAGGCGATGACGATGAGGAGATAGAGCCAGTGAAAGTGGTTTATCTCGGCATGAGTGTTGACAAATTCATTCAGGTGGTGCATGAGGATGACACCAACATTATTTTCGATATTTTTTGGCGCTATGGCGATGTGAAGGTGGAGAAAGCTGAGCGCACTGATGAAGGATTTGTTTGCAAGAAGGAAGACTTTGGCGAAGATGGTTTGCTCGTGACACTTGTTCCGAAGGAGGGCAATCCTTTTACCATGCGATTGGTGATACCTTACATCGGCTTTTCTCTCTATGATGGTGAGGGTAACAAGGTGCGTGGCGAGGTCGAAATCTCTCACGACAAGGTGGGAGAATATCGTTATGAGTTTGTGGGCGATAGCAACAATGATCGTTTCTCGCTCAATCTCGACAATGATAAGTTGATCTATCTCTGTGTACTTCGTGATGATGCCACGATGGTTGTGCGTGATATGCGTGAACGCTTGGCTGTGGTGGATGAAATCCCAAGTGAGGGTTCTTTGGATAAACTGATGATGGGTGCCCATGAGGTGCTTGTCAAGAACAAGAGTTATCGATGGCGCATCCGATTGAGCGGTTCTTCCTTGGAGGGAACCGATGAACTCTCAGTGGATGCCGAGACCTTGGTGAAGTTTGCCCAGAAGGGATTTGCCAAGGCTGCCGACAAGGATGAGTTTGCCAACCATCTCTTGATGTTGGAACAAAAGTATAGTTTCCAGTGGTGCTGGCTGAAGGATGATGACTGGAGTCATGGCGATCCTACTTTCGATCTCTTCATGCGCCAGCTCACAGCTTTCTCTTATATACATCAGAAGCCAATTCAGGGCGATTTGCTCCAGGCACGCAACAACAAGCGTAAGATTCGCCGTTGTGCCAAGATGATATTGGCTCATCGTGCAGGTGAATTGAATCTTTGGGATGAAGACGAGGAGCAACGCAAGGAAATTATCCATCTTTTCAGCACCTTCCATGCTCCATTTGTGGAGGCTTTGGAAGAAGGTGAGGAATAAGTGGATTCCAGTTCTAAGTATCTTGCAAATAGAACAATAAGGCAAAAATAATGCAATATTTGTAAAAAAACGATTGAATCGGCTGATATTTCGGATTTTTTGTCTAAATTTGCACCTTGGTAGAGAATGCGTCGATGCCAGCTTGCTGAGAGTCGGCGTATAAATAAAAACGAAAGAAAAAGATTTAAAATCATAATGAAGAAGAAAATTCAGTTCAGTCTCGTATATCGAGACATGTGGCAGAGTTCTGGTAAGTTCCAGCCACGTAAGGATCAGTTGGCAAAGATTGCGCCAGTAATCATCGAAATGGGCTGTTTCAGCCGTGTAGAAACCAATGGTGGTGCTTTCGAGCAGGTTAACCTTCTCGCAGGTGAGAATCCTAACGAGGCAGTGCGTGCTTTCTGTAAGCCTTTCAACGAGGCTGGTATCAAGACCCACATGCTCGACCGTGGTCTGAACGCTCTTCGTATGTATCCTGTGCCAGACGATGTACGTGCCCTCATGTACAAGGTGAAGGCTAAGCAGGGTACCAACATCACCCGTATCTTCGATGGTCTGAACGATGTCCGTAACATCATTCCTTCCATCAAGTGGGCTAAGGAAGGTGGTATGACACCACAGTGTGCTCTCTGTATTACCAACTCTCCTGTGCATACACTCGAATATTATATGAACATTGCTGACCAGCTCATCGCTGCTGGTGCAGAGGAAATCTGCTTGAAGGATATGGCTGGTATCGGTCAGCCTGCATTCCTCGGCAAGCTCACCAAGATGATCAAGGACAAGTATCCTGAAATTATCATCCAGTATCACGGTCACTCAGGCCCAGGTCTCTCTATGGCTTCTATTCTTGAGGTTTGCAACAACGGTGCCGACATCATCGATACAGCTATCGAGCCATTGTCTTGGGGTAAGGTTCACCCAGACATCATCTCTGTCATCAGCATGTTGAAGAACGAGGGCTTCGAGGTACCTGAGATTAACATGAGCGCTTACATGAAGGCTCGTGCCATGACTCAGGAGTTCATCGACGAGTGGTTGGGTTACTTCATCAACCCTGGCAATAAGATTATGTCTTCTTTGCTGCTCGGTTGCGGTCTCCCTGGCGGTATGATGGGTAGTATGATGGCAGACCTCGGTGGTATGCGCCAGACTATCAACAATATCCGCAAGAAGAAGGGTGAGGAGGAGTTGTCTATGGACGACCTCTTGATTAAGCTCTTCGACGAGGTAGAGTATGTATGGCCACGTGTAGGTTACCCTCCATTGGTAACTCCATTCAGCCAGTATGTGAAGAACATCTCCCTCATGAACCTCCTCACTATGGAGCAGGGCAAGGGTCGCTTCGTGATGATGGATGACTCTATGTGGGGTATGATTCTCGGTAAGAGTGGTAAGATTCCAGGAACTATCGACCCAGAGCTTGTTGAGCTTGCCAAGAAGCAGGGCCGTGAGTTCACAGATGTAGATGCTCACACATTGCTCACCAACGCTCTCGATGACTTCAAGAAGGAAATGGACGAGAATGGTTGGGACTACGGTCAAGACGATGAGGAATTGTTCGAGCTCGCTATGCACCCAGAGCAGTATCGCAACTATAAGAGCGGTCAGGCTAAGAAGAACTTCTTGGCAGACCTCCAGAAGGCAAAGGATGCTAAGCTCGGTACTACTTTGACACCAGCACAGCTCGCAGAGTTCAAGCATGCCAAGGCAGATGCTATCGTAGCACCAGTGGCAGGTCAGATTTTCTGGGAGTTCCAGGGCGAGGGCGAGTGCCAGCCAGCCGTAGAACCATACATCGGCAAGGAATATAAGGAAGGCGACGCTTTCTGCTACATCCTCGCACCATGGGGCGAGTTTGAGACCGTTCCTGCCGCTCTTGGTGGCAAGCTCGTAGAAATCAATGCTAAGCAGGGCAGCAAGATCCGCAAGGGTGATGTCATCGCTTACATTGAGCGCAACGCCGAATAATGTTTATGGATTATCAAGCAATTATAGACAAGTATTATCCTGAGGATAATGAGCTTCGTCATATCCTTATCACACATAGCCAATCTGTAGCGCGAAAAGCGCTACAGATTGTTTCGTATCATCCTGAATTACATCTAGATGCTCAATTTATTGAGGAAGCAGCCATGCTTCACGACCTAGGAATCTTCCGCACAGATGCCCCTGGCATACTGTGTTTCGGGAGTGAACCCTACATTTGTCATGGTCGCCTAGGTGCCGAGATTATGCGAAGCGAAGGCTTTGAACGCCATGCTCGTGTGTGTGAGCGCCATACAGGTGCAGGTATCACTTGTGATGAGATAATCAAGCAAAAACTTCCACTTCCTCATCAAGACTTCTTACCCGAGACGTTGGAGGAAAAGGTAATTTGTTATGCTGATAAATTCTTCAGCAAGACCCACCTCGACCGAGAGAAAACTATCGAGCAAGCTGAGAAAAGCTTGAAGAAATTCGGAGAGGAAGGTGTAAAACGATTCCGTGAGTGGGAGCAAATGTTCGAAAAATAAATAAATGAGAAAAAACTCTTTCATAGCACTTCTGTTGTTTGCCTTCGTATGTATGATGGCGAGCCCAAACATGCCTGTCTTCAAGAAGAAAAAGAAGGTGGCAACAGCCGATTCCACAGCCGTAGCCGTGGGCGATTCTGTCTATGTGGATTCCTTAGGCAATGAAATCGTCGATACCACTCGCATGGACTCACTTCAGAAGGCTATCTGGAAGCATAACCAAGTGATCGACGATAGTATCCGCCTGGATAGCATCGCCCGAAAGAAGTCGGGTGGTGTGGATGCTCCTGTCAATTACCAAGCCGACGACTCGCTCGTGTATGATGCCCAGAGCAAGGTGGCTCATCTCTTTGGTAACTCCAATGTGAAATACCAGAACATGGACCTTTCGAGCGATCGTATCTCCATGGATATCGACAAGAGTAATGTCAAGGCGATGGGTACTCCTGACTCTACTGCGGACGGAGGTGTCAAGGGAAAACCTATCTTCAAGATGGGTAGCGATACATACGACACCGACACCATCAAGTTTAATTTCAAGAGCAAGAAGGCACTTATTAATAATGTATATACCGAGCAAGAGGATGGATTCCTCACGGGTATGAAGTCAAAGCGTGACTCGACGGGTGCCATTTATCTGCAGCATGGTAGATATACCACCTGTGATGATCCTCATCCAGATTTCTATATCTCTTTGTCTCGTGCCAAGGTTCGCCCAGGCAAGGATGTGGTCTTTGGACCTGCCTACTTGGTGGTTTGCGATGTGCCAATGCCACTCGCCATTCCTTATGGCTTTTTCCCATTCACCAAGAGTTATTCCAGTGGTTTCATCATGCCAACTTATGGTGATGAGAGTGCACGAGGATTCTATCTGCGTGATGGTGGATACTATTTTGCGATGAGCGACAAGTGGGACTTGAAACTCTTGGGTGAGATTTACACCAAGGGCTCTTGGGGACTCTCTGCTGCCAGCAATTATCGCAAACGCTATAAGTATTCGGGTAGCTTCTTCTTTAGCTATCAGGACACCAAGAATGGAGATAAGGGAATGCCTGACTTCACGGAACAGGAGAGCTTCAAGATTCAGTGGAGCCATCGCCAGGATGCCAAGGCCAATCCGTATAGCTCCCTTTCGGCAAGCGTCAACTTTGCCACATCAAGCTATGAGCGCAACAACCTCAATTCGCTCTACAATCCGCAGACGATGACACAGAGTACGCGTACGTCTTCTGTCAGCTGGAGCACACAGTTCTCTAGCATCGGAATGTCGCTCAGCTCTACGGCAAACCTTTCGCAAAACATGCGCGACTCTAGTTTGTCGGTCACATTGCCAGACCTCAATATCGCCATCTCTCGCTTCTATCCTTTCCGTAGAAAGAAGCAGGCAGGCGATGAGAAATGGTATGAGAAGATAGCCATGAGCTATACCGGTCATATCAGCAACTCCATCAATACGAAGGAAGATCAATTCCTAAAGAGTAGTTTGATAAAAGACTGGCGCAATGCTTGGCAGCATCAGATTCCGGTGAGCGCCTCATTCACGCTCTTCAGATTCTTCAATGTGACGCCTAACTTCAGCTTCACCGATCGCATGTACACCAACAAGATCGAGAAGTCATGGGATGAGCAGCGACAAGTCGAAGTGTCTGATACCACCTACGGTTTCCACAATGTATATAACTGGAACATGAGCGTGGGCGTTTCTACCAAACTCTATGGTTTCTATAAGCCAAGTCCTAAGATTTTTGGTGATCGCATCCAAATGATACGTCATGTGTTCACACCAACGGTCAACTTCAGCTATGCACCAGACTTCGGAGCTTCTCGCTATGGTTTCTGGGATACCTATCAGAAGACGGATGCCGATGGCAACGTTTCGCTCGTGAGCTATTCGCCTTATCAGAATTCGCTTTATGGCGTGCCAGGAAAGGGAAAGACGGGAAGTGTGTCCTTCACCTTGGGCAACAACCTGGAGATGAAGTGGAAGGATGGTAACGACAGTATCAAGAAAATCAGTTTGATTGATGCGTTCGATATCAACATGAGCTATAACATGGCTGCCAAGGTTCGTCCTTGGAGTGATATGAACATCAACTTGCGATTGAAATGGTGGAAGAATTATACCTTCAACATGAACGCTGTGTTCGCCACCTATGCTTATGAGCTCGATGAACAGGGCAATCCATACGTCGGTACGCACACAGAGTGGGGTAAGGGTCGTTTTGGACGATTCCAAGGTATGTCGCAAAACCTTTCCTTCACCTTGAACCCTGAGAAGTTGAAGAAGCTTTTCGGTGGTGGTGATGATAGCGACAAGGACGACAAGAAGAACAATCGCAATGGTGATGACGACGGCTTGGACACCGACATTGAGAGCAATGTGGACGAAACCTTGGAGAAGGGTAAGACGGGTGCCAAGAAGAGTGGTGGTGGCAAAGCCAAGACCGACTCGGATGGTTATATGGCATTCAAGATGCCTTGGTCGCTTACTTTCGGTTACGGTATTACCATGCGTGAGAGCACCAACAAGGAGAAGTTCAACAAGAAGACCATGCGTTACCCTTATGAGTTCACCCAGACTCTCAATATGAGTGGTAATGTGCGCATCAGTGATGGATGGAACATCAGCTTCTCTTCTGGTTACGACTTCGACAATCACAAGATGAGTATGACCACAGCCAGTTTGCAGCGTGACCTTCACTGTTTCAACATGAGTTGTTCAGTCGTTCTCGCTCCATACACCAGTTACAACTTCACATTCCGTTGTAATGCATCCACATTGACGGATGCCTTGAAGTATGACAAGCGAAGCGGTTATTCAAATGCCGTACAGTGGTACTAGGAGAATGAAATTAAAATAGTTAATATAAAAAATCCCAGGTGAATTGATTCTCACCTGGGATTTTTTATACCTCTTTTTGCTTATTATTCCTTGAGATGCTTCAGCCTCCGCTTTGCCTCTGGATGGCTAGGGTAGAGGGTGAGGGCTTTCTTGTAATTATTGATGGCGGCTTCCTTCATGCCCGCTTTCTCGCATTCCTTGCCCATTAGATTGTACTCGGTGGCAAGGCGCTTGAGGAACTTGTCTTGTTTCTTCTTTTCCTCATCCTTCTGCTTGATGACTTCGCGCAGGCGTTCGTTTTCGGCTTGCAGCTCATTCACCTTGTTCAGCTTCTTGCGGATGAAACGCTTGGCGAGTGGTTGCTCGATGTCGTAGCGGCTGTGGATGGCAAGGAAGAAGTTGTCGAGAGCCCCTTGCATGTCGCCCTTGTCGTAGGCCTTCACGGCATCATGGTATTGTCGGTCGGCCTTGCTTTGGGTGAGCGCCGTATTGATGGTGTTCTGGTCGTTGTAGTGGCGAGCGAATTGCTTTACTTCGTTGCGCACGAAAACCTCGCTTGGACGAATGGGTTCTTGCAGACTGATACCCTCCAGGCTGGTACAGCGGGAGAGTGCCACGTAAGTCTGGCCTCCGGCGAAAACGCCACCAGTGAAGTCAATCTTCACTTGGTTGAATGTCAAACCTTGGCTCTTATGCACAGTGATGGCCCAAGCCAATCGGATGGGATATTGCTCGTATCGGCCGATTTCCTCCTCCTCGATTTTCTTCTCCGTGTCGTTGAAGTGATAGCGCACATTGCTCCAAGCGGCAGGCTCCACCATCACATCCTGTCCGTTCTCCGTGCGCACATAAATCTTGGCATCCTCCTCTTCGTCAAATCCGATGATGGTGCCCAGTGTGCCGTTCACCCATTGGTGGTCGATGTCGTTCTTAATGAATATCACTTGTGCCCCTGTCTTCAGGTACAGTTCGATAGGGGTAGGCAGACTGCTCTCCGGAAATTCTCCCTGTATGCTTCCACGGAAAAGGGTAGGCTCACCCGGCAAGAGCTTGAGCTGGTTCTCGTTGATGAAATCCACGGTGTCGCGACGAGTGGAAAGCGTGATGGCAAGTTGGGAGTCGCTTTCGTCGAGTTGTGCACCCACGCGTTGGTTCAGTCTTGCCAAGTCAGAGTTGCCCACTTCACTTGTGCGAATGTGGTCCAAGATACCGATGAAGGTAGGGTCGCTTTGGCGATACACCTTCTTCAGTTCGATACTCACGAGTTTGAAATGTTCAAACACCTTGGCTTCGAAGAAGAAACTGCTGCGATAGAAGGGGGACAACAGTCGCTTGTCGTCTTCCTTCACCACGGGTTCCAATTGGAAAATATCACCCACCAAGAGCAGTTGCTTGCCTCCAAAAGGCTCTCTCATGTTACGGCAATACACACGCAACACCTTGTCGAGAAAGTCGAGGATGTCTGCACGCACCATACTGATCTCGTCGATGATGATGAGTTCCACCTCACGGATAATCTTGATTTTCTCGGAATTATATTTCAGCGTGTTTCGGATGTTGCGAATGGAGTAGCGACTGTCGTTGGGTAGCAGTGGATGGAAAGGCAACTTGAAGAAACTGTGCAGTGTGCTTCCTCCTGCGTTGATGGCAGCGATGCCCGTAGGGGCGAGGATGATGTGTTTCTTCTTGGTATTGGCAGCGATATATCGCAAAAAAGTAGATTTACCCGTCCCCGCCTTTCCTGTGAGGAAAAGCGAGCGACGGGTAAACTGTATGATTTGGAGTGCATTCTGCAACTCCGCATTTTCTAAATCAATCATTCTTATATTTTATAGATCATCGAAGTTGACAGGCTGTTCTGTAGGTTTAGCCTTTTTCTTCTCTTTCTTCTCTTCGGTAGCTTCACCTGCATTTTCGCCTTCGACATGACCTGCAGGCAATTCCTTGACTACAGGATTGCCATTCTCGTCGAGGATAATCTCTTCGTTGAGCGCGGTGCTATCTACGGCTGTGGTATCCACCTTAGCCTTAGGTATGTAGCTATCGCAGATATACATGTCGCGAGTGATGCCTTCGTCCTTAGGCTTGTCAAACTTGCCGTGATACTGCTGGAAGGCAGGGTCGGCAAAGAGGGCTTGCAAGAAGTAACCACAGATAGGCAATGCCGTGCGCGAGCCTTGTCCGAGAGCTCCCGTGCGGAAGTGCAGACAGCGATACTCGCCACCTACCCAGGCTCCAACCACGAGCTTAGGACTCACGCCCATAAACCAAGCATCAGAGTGATTGTTGGTAGTACCAGTCTTGCCACCAAACTCGGTGTCACGGTAGTTGCCCACATATCCCCAAAGGCTCTGTGAGGTACCGCCTGGCTCACGCATACCACCCTGCAACAGCTGCTGCATCAGGAAAGCACTCTTGTAAGGAATCACTTGCTCCTCAGTGCTAGAAGCCGTATAAACTTCCTTGCCGTCACGATCCACAATCTTTGTGACCAACACTGGTGCATGGTGCTTACCATTGTCGGCAACGGTGCTATAGGCTGCTGCCATCTCCAAGAGTTTCACGTCGCTAGAGCCGAGAGCCAAAGATGGTTGGTCATCGAGCGGACTGTTGATACCCATTTTCTTGGCGGTTTCGATGATGCGCTTGATGCCCATCTCTTGTCCCAGGCGCACAGCCACGGAGTTAATACTCTTGGCAAATGCACTCTTCAATGGGATGCTGTCGCCAGAGAACGAACCATTGGCATTGGATGGAGTCCATTTCACCATCTCGTGTTTCTTCTTGTCGTACACCTCCATGGAGATGTATTCGTCGCGACGCTTGTCACAAGGGGTTAATCCTTGGTTCATGGCCTCGGTATAGACGAAGAGCTTGAAAGTGGAACCAGGCTGGCGGTCAGCCGTCACCTTGTCGTATTTCCAGTGGGTGAAGTCGATGTCGCCCACCCATGCCTTTACGGCACCAGTCTGTGGCTCCATAGCCACGAAGGCACAGTGCATGAAGGTAGTCATATACTTGATAGAGTCTTCCGATGTCATCATCTTGGTTACGGTTCCCTTGTCGTAGTCGAACACCTTCACTGGGTGAACCCACTCACGATAGTAGTAGTTCACGGAGTCTGGATTGTTAGGGAATCTAGCCACCAATTCTTTATAGAAAGGTTGGCGCTCTGCGATGCCTTGTATGAAGTTAGGTATCACCTTGTGGTTCTCGTCCTGCCAAGGTTCTTCACCAATCCAGTTGCCCTTGCCCACTTGGTTGCGACGGATGTTCCAGTGGTTGTTGAAGTTCTGCTGCACCTGTTTCATCTGCTTTCTTGCAGCATCCTCAGCATACTTTTGCATACGGGTGTCGATGGTGGTGTAGATCTTCAGACCGCTGGCATAGAGGTCGTAGCCTTCGTCCTTGCACCAGTCTTTCAGTTCGTTTGCCACAGCCTCACGGAAGTACTTAGCCTGTCCGTCGTAGTTCTCCTCCACCTTGAAGTCGAGCTTGATAGGTTCTTGGCTCAGCTCCTGGTATCTCTCGCGGCTCAGGTCGCCGTGGTGTACCATATTGCTCAGTACGGTGTTGCGACGCGCCAAACTGTTCTCTGGGTTGGTGCGAGGGTTATAGTAGGTGGTGGCCTTCAGCATACCCACGAGCACGGCAGCCTGGTCGGTGGTCAAGTCCTTTGGAGTGGTGTTGAAATAGGTCTTGGCAGCCGTCTTGATACCATAAGAATTGCTACCGAAATCCACCGTGTTGGCATACATGGTGATGATTTCCTTCTTCGAGTAAACCGTCTCCAGCTTCACTGCGATAATCCATTCCTTGCTCTTGATGATGAGCAGGCGGAGCAAAGGCACCTTGCCAAGCAATCCTGTGGAATATTGCGAGCGAACACGGAACATGTTCTTTGCCAGCTGCTGGGTGATGGTAGATGCACCACGTGCGTCGTGATGGATGAAAGCGTCCTTGGCAGCACCGAACACGCCGATAGGGTCGATGCCGATGTGCTTGTAGAAGCGCTCGTCCTCTGTATCGACGAGGGCCTTGAAGAAATCAGGCGTCACCTCTTCGTATTTCACAGGCGTACGGTTCTCATTGAAGTATTTTCCGATGAGTTTGCCGTCAGCACTATAAATCTCCGATGCCTCAGAGGTCTGTGGGTTCATGATACCCGAGAAATAGCCTGGCGACTTACCGAAGAGCCAGAGGAAGTTGATATCTACAGCGCCCAGATAGATGATGAAGGCGATGATGCAACTCACCAATCCCACGAGTGTCTTGGTGTACCAGGCTCTTCCGCAGTACAAATTCTTGTACCATGTCCAGAATCCCTGGATTTTATGCCCTATGGAGGCAAAGAAATGTTTGATTTTGTCCATAATTCAAATCCGTTGTTTTCTTTGGGTGCAAAGATACGGTAAAATGAAGACAATACAAAACAATGGGAGTTATTTTATTTTAAATAACTCCCATTATCTTTTTAAAAGTTGTGACTTATAATTCTTCTATTTGCTCTTTTGGCTAAATATGAAAATTGATTTCCTTGAGCCACTGTTTGGTATCAAAGCAAGGACATTCCTTGTGTACTCCTGGTAAGTCTCGATGTCCAAGGATGGTGGCGTCAGGATAATCGGTGCAGAGACTCTTGAGCAATTCTTCCAGTGTGATGAGCTGTGCCTCCGTACGTGTGTCTGCGGGCTGCCCCTTTTCATTCAATCCTCCTTCATAGCAAACGCCGATGCTGTTGGCATTGTAATGGAGGGCATGGGCACCCGGCTCATCTTCGGGGCGTCCCGGATAGAGCGTTCCGTCTTTTGTGATGTAGTAGTGGTAGCCTATGGAACGGAAACCTCTTGCCTTGTGGCAAGAGGTCAAGTCTTCTATAGTGAAGTCTTGGTTCACACGTGTTGCAGTGCAATGCAGCACGATTAATGCAATTTTTCTGTTCATGGTTACCTTCTAATTCTTACAACTCTGAATGCAAAAAGAACTAGCGATTGCAGTCAAAACTGTAATCAAGAAATTAATCACTGACTTCAAATTAAACTTTTTCATGACAATAAAATATTAAGATTAATAAAAGAATTAGTCCATATTAACATTACCACCACCGGTATCTGGATTTTCAGAACCTCCAGAGTCTCCCGAACCACCTGTGTCTCCAGGCTCTTCCGAATCACCGGTGTCATTACCACCGTCGGTGCTGCTACCTCCCACAAGCGAAGTGGCTTTCTTCAGGCTGGCATCCAAAGTGAGGTTGCTTGACATCAATCCGCCAGTGGCACGAGCTCTCATCTTCACGCCGATAATGTTCTTTACTACTGAGAAGTCTGCCTCGCTCTTGGCTCCCATACGGTTCTTGATGCCCACGGAAAAGATCGCTAAGTTGTCGATTTTCACGGCGATGCCTTGAAGCACCAACTCACGGATACATACCACCGCGTCCGTCAAAATACCCTTGATGGCACCTGGTGAGAAAGGTGTGTTGTGGTTCGCCATGTGCGCCGACAGCTGGTCGAGGCTGTAAGTCTGCGTAATCACAGGATGCGCATAATACTTGCCGTATGCATTCGGCATCTTCTCATTTGTGTTTTGACTCAACTGATATAGAATCATGGTCTTAAAAAATTAGAGTTAATTACTGTTGTTTGAAACAACGCCATACCTTCTGAATGACGATGCAAAGATACGACTTTTTTCATAGTCAATCATACGCAACGGGACACCCCTCCGAAAAAAAACAAAAAAATATTCATTTTTCTCATGTGAGGTACTGAAAATCAGTCGTCCAAACACAAATAATCACTGATTAGCTCCTTTTGCTCTGGAGAGAAATACTTGCTTCGTTTGTGATAGCCCGCATTCTGGAGGGCCTTCATGAGAGGAGGGCAACGCTCAATCCATGCCATGAGATGATTGACCGCCACGTGGGGCGAAGAGTGGGGGAATAGGCGCAATGCCCATTCCCGCTTTCGGATTCCTTTTTTCTTTCTTGTCATTTTTATTTGCAGTTTTTTATAGTCATTTCGGGGATGGAAATAAGGCTTTTCTGCAGTGAGAACAAGGCTTTTGCCTTTGCAGTCCTAGTCGTTTCCAAAGGAAAATAAGCCATATTTCTATTCCACTTGTATTTAATATTCATCGGATTCCACGGAGTTAACGGATTCATTCTTGCTTATGCGATTACTCACGGAATTTTAATCGGACTAGACCTTACGGTCTTTTTACAGATACCCTTTGCAGTCTTTTTACGGATACCCCCTTGCTGTCTTCTTTTGTCGGCGTCAGCCCATGGCCGAATAGGCCAAGTCTGCGAAAATCCGTGAGTAATCCGAGTAAGGCGGTTCATGTTCCGATTCTTCCGTGTCATCCGATGAAAAAACAACCGTACAGATGGTTTCTATTTCCGAAAAAGGGTGACGGGTGACGGTGGTGACGGCAGTTTTCACAACTTTTCTATATAAGTGTATTTTCGGGTTTTCAATTTCAAAAGTTCCTGCGTACGCGCGAAGGGTTTTGTAAAATAGCCGTCACCACCGTCACCCGTCACCTTATTCCGGCTCCTCAGCCTGCGCCTCTTGTGCCAAAGCATGCAGATACCCCTTGATATCCTTCGACTCCCTTAGAATGACAATAAAACCTCGATATTTCTTGGTCCTAACAGCCTCAAAGCCAAGCGTTCGGAATGCTTTTCCAACTCTCACTGGGTCTAGCTTCTGGGCTGCATAAGTACCCATGTACTCAATGGCTCTGGCCACGCTGATGAATGTGCCGTATTCATCATTCGTAGGCTTTCTGAAATACACATCCACCAATTCCTCTTCCAAATGTGGTGTCTCAAATTTCTTGTTATGGCGATTCAGTAACTGTATCTCCTCCTTGGTAAACCAGTAGCGGAACCCGTTGTTGATGAGATAGAGCGCCTGGGCATAGATGCCCTTGTAAGGGAACGGATGCTCGCGGGGCGAGAGAATGTGCACCACCTCGAAAGGAAGCCAGCGGCGATTGCCCGTGGTGTCGCTCAAGAACTGTGGGTTGTTGCCTGTGGCGGCATACGAGGCGATGTGGTCGCGATTCTCATGATAGTGGGCATAGGCGGCTCGCTCATTGATGCTCGGCATGGTGACCGTAGCCTTCAGTTGGTTGAGTTCTGAGGGACGCATGGTGTCCAACTCTTCGCAGCATACCAAGGCGTAGAGCGCCAAGGTCAGGAGGTCGTCTTTCGACATGCGATTGGCATTTGTCTTTGTGTAAAAATATTGACGAAGTGGAGCTGGTAACAAGTAGTTGAACCAAGTGGTCTTATAGGCTCCTTGTTCGCCGATGAGTACCAATATCACGTTGTTCACCACCTCTGGGTCGAGCCATGCAGCCACCATGGCAACAAACCACTTCTTCAAGTAAATATGCCATAATCGCTGTTCGTCCTCACCTCCTTTCACGGTCACGGTACGAGCTAGTTGCTGAATGTAGTCCGTATCCCCTTCTTTCCACTCAGTGAGCGCATAGAGATACTCCTTGAATGGGTTAAAATTCTTAACAAAGTCGCTGTCGATGACACGATAAATATCAGCAATGTTGACACGCTTTAAGGCAGACATTTTCTTCCACAAGCTGTTGACCGTATGGTCGGTTATGTTGCGCCATACAAACTGATTTTTCTCGGGCTTGCAGTTGCTCAGAAACTCCGTGCGCTGCGTGATTTCATTGCGGCGCAACTTGATGTGTTCGGACAGAAATCTTTCGATGTCGGTCACGCTGGCACTGCCTTCTCCTGACGAACCATATGAATAACTACGCTTGCTTCCGCCACGCGAAGCAAACTCTTGACGCTGCGATTCATAGCAAGAACGCAGCACTTGCTCCACTCCGTCATACTCCGGAAATTGCTTCAACGCCCATTCCAAAGCACTGTCAAACGAGAAGCCAAACTGATTGAGTTTATAGCCCACTCGCATCACATAATTGTTGTGCGAGCCCGGTGCATAGACACCCCCTTCACGCTCAACCTCAGGCTGTATGATCGACTCGTAGCGAGCCTGGATGCGAGTCATTTCCCTGCGCTGTTTCTGGCGCTGCTTGGCATGACGTAAGGTGGTCTGGCTCTCCTTCAGAATCCACTCGGCAGTGAATGGCTCGGCTTCTTCACGATAGAAAACCGTAGGGCAGAATGCCAATCCCGACAGACGTGTCACGTTCTTGCATTTCTCATCCGACGGCACACCTAGTAGTGTTGCAAAATATTGATTACAAGCAAGATATGCCTTGGTGTAGAATTGTACCTGCTTGTGGAGCGGCTGCGTGGAATCGTTCTCATAGCAGAAGATGATACGCAGGCCCTCACCCGAAATCGTGACATAACAGAGGAGTGTGTGCGGATCTTTTTCCACCTTCTGCTTGATGGCTTCGAGTTGGGCAGGGTCCACATGATCGATGTCCACAATTCCCAGTCCTGTGAGCGAATCGATGTCGTCCTTACCTTTGCCATTCTTGAAGTGGCAAGCCACGGCAAAGAGGGGGCTTGTGGCTTTGATGTCCTTTCGCCCTGTGGCACGATAGGCGTCGGTAATCGACTTGAGCTTTGCGCTCGTTCGGATGGTCTCCACAATCTGCAAGAGAGACACATCTGCTGGCATTTTACTGAAAAAGTCAGCGAAGAATGATAATTTTTTCATTTCGTTATTACGTTTTAAGTATTAAACGCCGGCAAAAGTACAGGATAGTTTTTAGCTAGAGAAAGAATCACCACCTAACTAGGTGACGAGATTTAGCAATAATTAAGACTGTTAAATTTGGGTGAGAAGAAAAAATGTTGTACTTTTGCAGAGATAAGTGCAGAGAATGTATAGACATTATTGTTTTCTGTGCGCAGTAGTATAAATTGAAATAAAACCTTGAGTCAAGACCAATCTAATACGTTTATGGGAAATTATCATAGTAGCGTCAGAAAGTTTAGCCAAACGAAGAATTTGCAAACTAGTGTAGGGAAACATTTGTTTCAGCGTGATGAGTTTGGCGAGAGAATATACACGTGTGCTCTTCTGGCGGAAAATCATGTGAGTAGTCGTTCGCAGAAGCGTTTCGCCCAAGCTAGTCCTGTCACATTGATGCAGATGTATTGTGCCATTCGGTTTCTGCTGATCAATGCTAATGGGGATGTTTGGACGATGTTGCTGATGGTTTGTCGTTTCTACGATTTATTGGAGCAGGATTTCTTGATTGCCTACCATGAGGAAACGAGTCCGTTTCCTCGTGGTATGGAGGTGGCATTGAGAGAAATGGTGACCAGGCTGACGAATGACAGCCCTGGAGATGGAGGGGTGGTGACGGATATGGACGTGGTGCTGGCTACGATAAAAGGTAATTGTTTATCTCTTCCAGTTGGTCGGGATGAAACCAACGGATTTCTGGGTCGCGCTTGAACCACGTGAGCTGTTTGCGCATGTATTCACGGCTGTGCGACTGGATTTGTCGGATGGCCTCATTGCGGTCTATCTCGCCATCAAAATAAGCGAAAAGCTCCTTGTAGCCTACGGTGCGGAGTGAGGTGAGACCTCGCTGCGGATACACCTTGCGAGCCTCCTCTTCCAGTCCTTCGTCCATCATCATGAGTACACGTTGGTTGATGCGCTCATAGAGTTCGGAGCGGTCTCTGTTCAAGCCTATCTTGATGATGCGGAACGGGCGTTCTTTCTTGGCTGCCGTGCGAAAAGAGGTGTAGGTCTTGCCTGTCTGATGACAAATCTCAAGGGCATGGACCACACGGCGTGGATTCTTCTTATCCACAATCGCCCAGTGCTCTGGGTCCATTTTGTGGAGTTCCTCCACCAATGCCTCCAAGCCCTCGTCTGCCAATCGTTGCTTCATCCAGGTGCGGATGTCGTCGCGCACGGTAGGGATGTCGTCGATGCCCTTGCAAACGGCATCTATGTACATCATGCTGCCGCCTGTGAGCAGGGCTACGTCGTGCTGAGGAAATATCTCAGTCTCTAGGAGATTCATCACGTCAGCCTCGTATTGGGCGGCACTGTAATAGTCCTCGATGTGATGATTGCCCACGAAATAGTGTTTTACTCGCTGCTGTTGCTCTGCGGTAGGGGCAGCCGTGCCAATGGGTAGCTCGGCAAATATCTGTCGGGAGTCGGCATTAATAATAGGGGTCTTGAGATGCTCTGCCAAAGAAAGGCAAAGCTCGGTCTTACCTACGCCAGTTGGTCCTAGGACAACAATCAATGTTTTCTTCATATAACGAATAATAATAAAAAAGCACTCTTGCTTGGTTGTATCTCCTAAGCAAGAATGCTTCTTTTACCTTTTTACTTTTTTACCCTTTTACCTTTATCTAATGATGCCTCGCTTTGAGCTTTCCACGAAATCGATGATGTACTGAATCTCCTTGGTTATCTCAAGGTTCTTCTTGATCTCTTCGATTCCTTCCTTCAAGACACCCTTAGAGTAGAGTAGGCGATAAGCCTCGTGGATGTTCTGGATGGTCTCGTTGCTGAAGCCACGACGACGGAGACCTACGAGGTTCAGTCCGCAATATCTTGTTGGCTCCTTGCCAGCGATGATGTAAGGAGGGATGTCTTGTGAGAAACGGCATCCACCCTGAATCATCACGAAGCCTGCGATGTGGCAGAACTGGTGAACGAGGACGTTGGCGCTGACAATGGCGTTGTCATCCACGATGACTTCACCGGCAAACTTGGTTGAGTTGCCAATGATAAGGCCACTGCCGAGCTCGCAGTCGTGAGCCACGTGTACGGTCTCCATCAAGAGGTTGTTGCTGCCAACGACAGTCTTGCCCTTGGAAGCGGTACCACGAGAGATGGTTACATTTTCACGGATGCTGTTGTTGTCGCCAATCTCGCAGGTGGTAACCTCGCCCTTGAATTTCAAATCCTGTGGCTTGGTGGAGATGCTGGCTCCAGGGAATATCTCATTGCCATTGCCGATGCGAGCACCCACATGGATAGTGACGCTATTCTGCAACACATTGTTGTCGCCTAATACGGTATCCTTATCGATGTAACAGAAAGGACCGATAATGTTGTTGTCACCCAATTTTGCTTCTGGGTGTACGTATGCTAATGGACTAATCTGATTCATAATAATTAATAATTTACTTGTTCTTTACTATCTGAGCGGTGAATGTAGCCTCTGCCACAACTGTGTCGCCTACGAACATGTATCCTTTCATTGAGCTGATGCCGTGACGCACTGGGGCGAGCAATTCCACGCGGAAGAGAAGAGTGTCGCCTGGCACCACCTTCTTACGGAACTTCACGTCGTCTATCTTCATGAAGTAGGTGCTCCAACGCTCTGGTTCTTCCAACTGGTTCAAGACGAGCAGACCACCGCACTGTGCCATAGCCTCTACCTGCAATACGCCTGGCATCACTGGCTCCTCAGGGAAGTGACCCTGGAAGAATGGCTCGTTGGCTGTGACGCTCTTCACGCCCACGATGCTGTTGGGGCCCATGGCGATGACCTTGTCAACCAACTGCATAGGGTAGCGGTGAGGCAGAAGCTGACGGATGCGTACGTTGTCCATGATTGGCTCCTCGTTAGGGTCGTAGATAGGAGCCTGAATCTCGTGCTTGCGAATCTCCTTGCGCATGAGGCGGGCGAACTTGTTGTTCACGGTGTGACCTGGACGGGTGGCGATGATGCGACCCTTGATAGGCTTGCCGATGAGCGCCATGTCGCCGATGATGTCGAGGAGCTTGTGGCGTGTACACTCGTTCTCCCACTGCAATGGGCGGTGCTGGATGTAGCCG
>CAVKNU010000012.1:0-32654 GCA_963657465.1 Lachnospiraceae bacterium | reverse complement strand
AGGGTAGAGAATACTACCCAAAAGAATTTCCAAAGGGTAGAGAATACTACCCAAAGGACTCCTTTGAAGGAAATGTTGACAGATTTACAAATTAGAGTCTTGGATTATCTAAAAGTGAATCCGAAGGCTTCACGAATTGATTTGACCAATGAAATAGACTCTGCTACAGTCGATGGAATCAAGTACTCTTTGACAAGGTTGCAAGAACTAGGTCTTTTACAACGTGTGGGTAGCAAAAGATATGGACATTGGGAAGTAATAAACTATTAATAGTAACCGCTTATGACAACCAAACAATAAGTTGATAAAAAACGAAGTAGTACTTCATCACCACTTGAAGTACTACTTCGTTTGCATTTGTAGTATAACTTCACCAAGGAATGAAGTACTACTTCATTTAGAATACCAGTTATACTTCTTCTGCTGTTTCTCTGAAATGCTCCAGTGCCGCAGCCACGCCATCCTCCTCATTCGATAGCGTAACGTAGTCGGCTTCGGCTCTCACCTCTGGGGCAGCATTTGCCATCGCCACACCCATGCCAGCTAGCTTGAGCATACTAAGGTCATTGTACCCATCGCCGAAGGCTATCATGCCGGCAGGGGTGAGATTGATTTTTGCTAATAATCTCAATAAGGATTGTGCTTTGTCGATACCCTTTGGAACCAACTCCAAGAAGAAAGGAGCCGAACGGAAGATATCCATCTTTTCACCCAAAACATCCAAGAGTTCTTGCTCTGCTCGGAGCATATCCGAAGGGTCGCCAGTCATGAGTAGCTTGGTAGGATGAGGTTCCAGGGCTTCGAGAAGATTTTCCACCTTGCGGATGTTCATCTTGTTGATGCGAGACTCTTCCTTCACATACTGGTCGTCGGGCATCTCGGTGATAATCTCGTTGTCTGCGTAACCGAGGAGGGCATGGTTATGCTCCTTTGCGTACTTATATAATATAGGTATCACGCCATCGGGCAAGAACTGAGAGAAGAGTTTTTCACCAGTCTTGGCATTCACGATGTTTCCACCGTTATATGATAGGATGTATCCACCTCGCTTGTCTAGTTCTAGGCATTCAGCCACTGGCTCAATGCCATAGGTAGGACGCCCAGAGGCAAGGATGATAACAACCCCTTCACTTTCGGCTTGCAACAAAGCCTCACGAGTCTTAAGGGTTACCACTTTGTCATGATTGGTCAGTGTGCCATCCAGGTCGAGTGCGATGGCACGATAGGGAAGAGCATGTTTCTGTTCTGTCATCTAAAAAGTATCTCTTATATTATTTTATTCAAAAGCTTTGGCATGTACACACTTCATATTCTTCTCCAACTGCTCAGGAGAGCTTGCCCCCACCAATACACTGGTTACTCCTTTCTGGTGCAGAATCCAAGCCAACGCCATCTCTGCCAAGGTCTCGTCTCTTTCGGCAGCTTGCGCATTGAGCTGTTTCAAGTGCTCCAACAATTCTGGAGTCAAGGCGCTATGTTTCAAGAAATGCTCCTTAGCCATACGGCTGTCTTGTGGAATACCATGAAGGTAACGGTCGGTGAGAAGTCCTTGTGCCAATGGTGAGAAGGAAATGAATCCGATGCCATTCTCTGCACAATAATCGAGGATACCCTCTTCTTGTGGAGCACGGTCGAGCATATTGAGCCTACCTTGATAAATGAGCAAAGGAACATCTCGTTCTTTGAGATATTGGTCGGCAAACTTCAAGGCTTCCAATGGCCAACGACTGATACCCAAATAGAGAGCCTTGCCAGAACGAACGATGTCAACCATAGCCTGGAGCGTTTCTTCCAATGGGGTATTAGGGTCGTAGCGATGACTGTAGAAGAGATCTACATAATCGAGATGCATACGTTTGAGGCTTTGATCGAGACTTGCCATCAGATATTTGCGAGAGCCCCAGTTACCATAAGGTCCTTCCCACATATCATAACCTGCCTTGGTAGCGATGAAGAGCTCGTCACGATAAGGGCGGAAGTCATCATCCATCAGTTTTCCCATCGTCTCCTCGGCGCTGCCGTATGGAGGACCATAGTTGTTGGCCAGGTCAAAATGAGTGATACCATGGTCAAAGGCATAATGGGTGATGGCTCTGCTTCGCTCATAGGAATCAGAACCGCCAAAGTTATGCCAGAATCCTAAACTTACCTTTGGCAAAAGAATGCCACTCTTGCCACATCTTTGGTATAAAGCATCAGAATCGCTATAGCGACTGGCGCTTGCCATGTAACGTTCTTTTAAGTCCATAACATCTGTGTTGTATTGTTGACTATATTTACTTTTTCTCCAAATACTCCTTTACGGTCATTCCAAACTCCTTTTTGAAGCATTGGCTAAAGTATCTAGGGGTACTGAAACCTACTTGATAAGAAAGCTCGTTGACACGGATATGAGGATTCTGCTTAAGAATCTTGCATGCCTCTTTCATACGAATACTAGAAATGAAGCCTGTCACATTTTGACCAGTCAGAGCCCTCAACTTATTATACAAAGTACTGCTGCTGATACAGAGATCAGCGGCAAGTTGTTCTCTACCATACTCGCTGTCCATAAGATGCCCCTTAACCTTGTCCATGACACTTTGGATGAAAATCTCATCAGGACTACTATAGTGCTGATCTTCCACATTAAAGTCTGTTTGTGCTTGGAACTTCTGTCGAATACGCTCACGGTTGGCTATGATGTTATCAATGCGGAGCTGCAGGTCGGTCAAGTTGAATGGCTTGGTGATATAGGCATCTGCACCTACACGATAAGCCTCGTTACGGTCTTCATCCTGTGTCTTCGCTGTGAGCATCACCACTGGCAACTGGGAGTAGTCCTCATTGCCCTTAATCCATTTGGTCAACTCGATGCCATCCATTACAGGCATCATCACATCGGTTACCACCACATCGAGCGATGACTTCTGTATCAGCTTCTGTGCCTTCTCGCCATTCGTGGCAGTAAGCACATGATAGTGACTACTCAGCAAGCTGCTCATCATAAGTAATAATTCTTGGTTGTCTTCTACCAAGAGTATGGTGTATTCCTTATTTTCGGAAGAATCTGATGGCATAGTTGTAGATGCCTCAGCATGATTCTCTGCGATAACTCCCTCTTGGATGCTAGTATTATCTTGGCTCGAAGCCATAGCTTCCTCGCTCTTCGATGCATTTGGCATAATGATGCTATCGGTGGCAGAGAGGCTTTTCTCTGTCTTCAACATTTCTTCTTCCGTATAGCTCTCCTTGTTGATAGGCAGGGTAATGGTAAAAGTAGTACCTTTCCCCACCTCGCTATCACATTTTATCTTGCCATGATGCAGACGCACCAAATCGTTGACCAACGACAAGCCGATACCTGTGCCGATGGTGTTCATCTGTCGATAATCACCATCGAGGAATCTGTTATAGAGATGCTTCATCTTGTCCTTGGAGATGCCAACACCTGTATCTGATACCACAAGGGTGGCTTTCTCATCGGCGATACTAACGCTCAGCGATACCTTTCCACCAAGGGTGGTATATTTCACGGC
Organism: Lachnospiraceae bacterium; assembly: GCA_963657465.1. GTDB lineage: Bacteria > Bacteroidota > Bacteroidia > Bacteroidales > Bacteroidaceae > Prevotella. The sequence continues at coordinate 29,136 of CAVKNU010000012.1, read as the reverse complement.
ATTATTGAGCAAGTTGTAAAGCATCTTTTCCACTTTGTCGGTATCAAACCATGCAAGCTCGTCCATACAAGATATGTTTTGCTCGAAGCTGAGCTGCTTAGAAGTGAACATAGGCATCAGACTGCGGCAAGTCTCGTCGCAGAAGTTGCCCAGCATGCCCTCGCTTACTTTGAGCTGCAACTTTCCTGCCTGTGACTTCCTCACTTCCAGTATCTGTCGAAGCATTCGGGTGAGTCGGTTGATATTGTCATGGATAATGGCGGTCTGACTATCCGCTGCAGGTGCAATGCGCTTGATGCTATCCGCCGCTGCCGAGATGACGGTAAGCGGAGTAAGCAACTCGTGGGTGATATTGGTGAATACCACAGCCATCTGCAAACGGTTCTTGGTGCGCAATCGCTCTCGATACCAGATGATGGCGATGCGAATGCCCACGATGAGGAGTGCTATATATATAAGGTATGCCCACCACGAAGCATACCAAGGTGGCAATACCTTGATATGGATGGTGTAAGCCATCTCGTTCCAATGGCCGTAGCTGTCGGCTGCCTTCACATGCAGCTTGTAACTGCCCGATGGAAGGTTCTCGAAAGAAGCCTGTCGGATGCTAGCATCCACATAGTGCCATTCCTTGTCATAGCCCTCCAGATAGTAAGCGTACTTACATTGGTCGGTATTGGTATAGGTAAGCAGGGCAAACTCTACGGCAAACTTGTTGATGCATGCTGGCAGGGTGAGTTGGCGCATATACAGTGGGGTGACATCGCACAATTTCTTCTGCAGTATAGAATCGAGCTCGCTATATCGCTTATCATCTACCAAAAGATCGGTAATAACGATATTAGACAGTTGTTTCTCCTTTTGATGAACATTGAGAGTAGCGGAATTAAAATGAATCAGGTTGCGCCCTGCACCGAAGTAGAGGTCATTGCCTCTGCGGAAGCAAGAATTAGGCATAAACATCAAGTCGCCCAATCCGTCTTCTTGTGTATAGGTGGTATATTGTGCTTTTCCATTCTCATCTATTTGCAGACAGACAAGGGCATTGTCGGTGGTAAGCCATAGGTTTCCCTCCCTATCCTCAATGATAGAAAATATACGGTTGATGTCCCAATGGTATTCATTGTTAACACTCATAAAGGCATCTTTCTCTTCATCATATCTGAAAAGTCCACCGCTATTGGAGATAACCCAAAGTCGATGTTTGGAGTCTTCGAGGCTATTAGTAGCATCGTTGACGAGGAAGTTACCTTGTGAAGCATTGTAGTATTTGATGTTGAGCGACTTTGGATGAGTAAAATCACCCTTGATTCGCAAGATGCCTTGGTTCTCAGTAGCTATCCAAATATTACCCAAGTGGTCTTCTGTAATTCCCCTGACATCAACCCCTTGCAAACAAGTATAGCTCTTGCCCGATGGCAACATATAGTTGAGGTGCTGCTTCTCACCAGCGAAGATGACACCTTTTTGAGAGCGGTAGAGAACGTTGACGAAACGGTCGTTTACAATAGGATTAATCGTTTCATTGATGATGTCTATCTTTCCATCTTGCAGACAGGTGATGCCGTAACCATTGTTGGCAAACCACAAGGCTCCCTTACCATTGTCAATAATAGCGGAATAATGCGTATTGAGAAGGTCGTAAGGCAAACCTGCAAAGGCAGGGATACTGTTGTTGATGCTCGTCTGTTGGGTGGTGGCATCATAAAGAGCAATGCCAGCAGGTGCAAATGTGAGCCAAAAATGCTGTCCATCTATTGTGAAAATGGAACTGATTCTATTGGCTTTCACATCTTGTGGGATGACAGGAAGCATTTGAAAAAGGGCTGGACGAGTATATACATGATACAAACCATAGTTTCGAGTAAGCAACCAAACATTTCCCTTACCATCGGTATCTACATCTACGACGTTGAAGGCAGGGTGGTTGTCTATGGACTTGTAATAGGTAAATCCTGCCTTGATGTTATCGCTGTCCAAGATGCCGTAGCCATTGCGGGAGCAGACCCAGATGGTATGCGAAATGGTGTCTTCTACGATGTTATAATGAATGGCAAAGTCCTTGTCGCCTTGGTAAAGGTCGATGAAGCCAGGATTCTGTTGATTCAATGGCTGAGTCATACACTTGATGCCATTATCCCAAGTGCATATCCATAGCCTGCCAGCATGGTCTAGCTTCACCAAGTACGTGTTGCCAGAATCTCCTGCCTTAGGGATGTCGTATTGATACAGGATGCTCTTCTTGGCATCCAAGCGATAAAGGCTTTTCGACCAAGTACCTATATATATATTTCCGTGCTTGTCTTCGGTAAACGATTTCGCCCTGATCTTTTCTTTCAGGACATGGCGTTTGTCATTGGCTTCCACTACCGTGGTATTTTTACTGTTATAGGCAAGGAAAGTCTTCTTTTCTGGCAGATAGCAGGTTACCCCACCATCTGTTCCTATCCATATCTTGCCATCATGAGATGTAAAGAGAGCATAAATGATACGGTTGTCTATGCCTGGCAGGTTGTGGGTGGTAAACTTGCCCGTCTTCTTGTCCATACTCACCAACCCGTTGCGTGTTCCTATCCACAACACATCGTCCTTACCCTCAGTCAGAGAGAGTACGGTGTTGCTAGGAAGAATATTGGGAGTTGTGGCATCGCTGCGGTAGGTTTTGAAGCGATACCCATCATACGATTTTACGCCACCATCTGTTCCCATCCATATCATGCCTTGCTTATCGATGAGCAAGCACTGTTGTTCTTCTGAAGCAGCGGGATAGACGGCATTGAGTAACCTTGGCTGACAGTTGATAGCCATGAGCAATGGGGTATGCAGCAATAAAAAGATTATGATGCAGCATTTATATAGATAGGTCCACAAGGACTTGTTATCACGATTTAAGTTGTTCATACCTAGTAGGTTTATGCTATTATTTTTAAAAGATGTTGCAAAGTTAGGAAATAAATCCGACATTAGCGACAGAAACATGTACAAATATCGTGATTCGGCGTACAAAATTTTAAAAAAATGAAATCCTCTAAGCCCATATTTCCTTTTAGAACTCGTAGAAATGATAGCCTTTGGCTTTTAAAAAGGACCTTTTTCATGAATAGTGTACCATTATTTAACGAATAGTGTACCTTTTTTAACGATAATAGTACAAAAACATAAGTGAGAAGCCGTAATTTTGCAACCAAAACCTTATTCCAACAAATAGAAATTTAATAACTAACTAATTATATTAATAATGAAAAATGTAAATCTATTAACATCGTCTAGAAGATTGATGGCTTTGGCAGCGATAGCATCAGGTGTTGCTTTCGTACCTCAGTCTATGCAGGCGGCAACTGCAACTCAGATAGTGCAGCAAGCTGGTGTTGTTAAGGGACAAGTCTTGGATTCTACGGGTGAACCTATCATTGGTGCATCTGTAAAGGTGCAAGGCCAGAGGGGGGGGGACTGTTACCGACTTAGATGGTAACTTCTCTCTGAAGACAGCTCCAGGTTCTACTTTGGAAATTTCTTATATTGGTTTTAAGCCTCAGACTGTAAAGGTGGGCAATGGCCCTGTCAAGGTTACCTTGAAAGATGACAACCAGACCTTGAATGAAGTGGTTGTTGTAGGTTATGGTACAATGCGTAAGAAAGACTTGACTGGTGCTGTAGTTCAGATTGACGCTAGTAAGTTGGCAGACCAGAACCCAGGTTCTGTTCAAGACTTGTTGCGTGGAACTCCTGGTCTTCAGATTGGCTTCGACTCTTCAGCAAAGGGTGCAAGCGCTTCTATCCAGTTGCGTGGTCAGAACTCTCTTTATACAGCAGATTCTCATAACTCTCCATTGATTATTCTTGATGGTATGCAGTTCGGTGGTGAACTTTCAGAGATTAATCCAGATGATATTGCCCAGATTGACGTGCTGAAGGATGCTTCATCGGCAGCTATCTATGGTGCAAAGGCTGCTAGTGGCGTTATTATCATTACGACTAAAAAAGGTAAGACAGGCAAGCCTACTATTAATGTAAGTGCTAACTTGGCTGCCAATACCAAGGCTCAGTATCGTAAGGTTTTTAGTGCTTCAGAGTATATGACCTATCGTGAGGATTGGTACAAGGCTACGACTTATGGCTATGATGAGAATGGTAAATGGGGCTATTATGGTAAGGATAGCAATGTGCCTGCTGGTTACTATGATAATGTAGAGAATGCTCAGAGATTATACGGTCTGACATCTGACCAATGGGCTACGATGGGTGCAAAGACTTTGTCGGCGGACGAGAGCCTTTTATCTTTATATGCTCGTCGTATGGGTTTTGATGCTGATGCCAACTTGGTGATGCAGAACTTCTTGGCAGGCAAGACCTATGATTGGGAGGATGCGACTTTCCGTACAGGTTTCAACCAAGATTATAATGCTAGTATCTCTGGTGCTTCCGACAAGGTAAATTATTATATGAGTTTCGGTTACTTGAAAAATCAAGGTGCTATCCAAGGGGATGACTACCATGCATTCCGTTCTAACATGAAAATTAATGCCAAGATAACCGACTGGTTGGAAATTGGTGCCAATGTTAATTTCCAAGATCGCTCAGATGAATCTAGCCCTGTACCACTGGGTAGTAATTATTGGGATAGCAACCAGTTGCGTATGTCTCCATACGCTTCTCGTTATGATGAAAATGGTAACGAAGAACAGTATCCTACTAGTGGCAATCCTACCAATGGTGGTTACAACTATCACTTTGACCAACAATATATCGACTTGGAGAAGGGACAGACCATCTTGAATACCATCTTCAACGCCAAGGTTACATTGCCATTTGGCTTCTCTTATGCATTCAATATTGCTCCACGTTTTAAGTGGCATTATGATCGTTATTTCTTGTCTGCAGAGTTGCCTAATAGTGACCCTGCGACACGTGGCGCCAACAGAAAGTCGGCAAAGAACTTTGATTATACCTTGAATAATACTATCACTTGGGACAAGACTTTCAATAAGGAGCATCACTTTACTGTGACATTAGTGCAGGAGGCAGAGGAGAACCGTTATTGGAGCGACAATATCGAGGCTCGTAACATTACTCCTTCTGATGTCTTGGGATTCCATTATATTACTGGTGCAAATAAGGAGCAAAGTAGCTTCTGGGCAAGTGATACCCATTCGACAGCAGCTGCCTATCTCGGTCGTTTGTTCTATAGTTATAAAGACCGTTATATGTTTACAGGTACTGTACGTCGTGATGGTTACTCTGCTTTTGGTTCTAATAACCCATGGGCTACATTCTGGTCAGCAGGTGGTAGCTGGGTATTCTCAGAGGAAGAGTTCTTGAAACAGCCTTGGCTTGATTATGGTAAGTTGAGAGTATCTTACGGTACAAATGGTAACCGTTCTTTGGCAGATACTTATTTGGCACTCGCCGACTTGGCTAGTGGAGGCCAGATGGCTTATTATGACTATGGTAAGACCAGTCAGTCTATATTGAACTCATTGTATGTTAATCGTTTGGCAAACCCTAACTTGGAGTGGGAGAAGACTTCTGCGTTCAATGTAGGTCTAGATTTTGCTGTTCTCGGTCAGCGTCTCTCTGGTAGCATCGAGTGGTATCACAAGATTACCAAGGATATGATTATGGCTCAGCGTTTGCCTAACTTCACAGGTTTCAGTAGCATCACGACCAACTTGGGTGAGGTTACCAACTCTGGTATTGAAATCACTTTGAACTCAAAGAACATCGATACACCAAACTTCAAGTGGAATACATCTGCTGGCTTCTCTTACAACAAGAACCGCATCAAGCATTTGTATTACGACTATGATGAGAATGGTGACGAACGTAGTGATACCTCTAATGGTTGGTATATCAATAAGCCAATTGGTGAGATTTGGTATTGGCAGGTTGATGGCATTTGGCAAGCTGATGAGGCTGAAGAGGCTGCTAAGGTAAATCAAAAGCCTGGTGACCCTAAGGTTAGAAATGTTTATACCGCTGATGATAAGGAAGATGGTACTCCTGTATATAATGACAATGATAAGGTATATTTGGGTACAACGAATCCTCCTATCTATTGGAACTTGCGTAATGATTTCACTTTCTACAAGAACTTTACATTCTCATTCTCAATGTACTCATATATGGGACATAAGAGTCTGAGTGGTAACTACTTGAATGGTGATAACTCTGGTTCTATGTTTACTAATACTTGCAATACTTATAAAAAAGAGTATTGGACACCAGATAACCCAACCAACAAGTATGCTCGTTTGAACGCTGTGGGGCCTTCAGGTTGCACAGGTGTGCAGAAGCTTTACAATCGTAGCTTTGTACGTTTGGATAACATCACTTTGGGTTATACCATTCCACAGGAGATTACTCGTAAGGCTGGTCTTGAGAGAGTTCACCTGACTGCAGGTATTAATAATGTCTTGACTATCGACAGTTGGGAGTATGGCGATCCTGAGACAGGTGGTTTTGCAAACCGTCAGTTCCAGTTTGGTATTAATGTAACACTTTAAAAGACTTTTCACAATGAAAAATAATATAAAGAATTTATATAGAGGAGGAATCCTCATCGCTTTGGCTAGTACGATGGTTTCTTGCGGTGACGACTTCTTGAAGCAAGATCCTCTTTCATTCTATGAGCCTACTACTACATACGGTACAGAGGCTGGTCTTGAGGCTGCTTTAACACAGTGCGACAAGCAGTTGAAGACATACGTATTGGATGGAAACTGGAATAATGTAGGTTTGGCAACCAATTACTATCTTTCTGATGTCGGCATGTATGCCAAGACTGACGCAGGTGGTGGCTTCCAGGACAATTTCGATGCAAAGTTAACTCCAACTTCAGGAATGGGTACAGGAGGTGATGGTAACTATATGCAGCGTTTTTGGAATGAAGGATATAACCTTGTAAAGTATGCAAACTCTGTATTGTCATACGTTGATAAAGTGCAGGGGTTGGCAGATGATGTTCGTAATGCTTATAAGGGGCGTGCTTATTTCCACAGAGCATACGCTTATTATAACTTGGCGTTGCAGTTTGGAGATGTTCCTTTGATTACCAAGTTACTGACTGTACCTAAACAGAACTATAAGTCAACTAGCAAAACTGCGATTTTCCAAATGTTACAGCATGACTTGGAGTTTGCTACAGAGCATGTACCTACCCAATCAAAGATGTCCTACTTGGGACAGGTGAACCAAGAGGCTTGCATGCAGCTTCTTATCAAGGTATATCTTGTGAATGGAGAGTATGCTAAAGCAGAGGCCATGGCAACAGATTTGATTAATAACCATGGCTTGCACTTGATGACACAGCCTTTCGGTACATGGCAGCCTTCTGGTAACGAGGAAACTTGGAAAGTTACTCGTAATGTGGTTTGGGATTTGCATCGTACTCCAAATATCTGTAACCCAGAAAACAAGGAAACTATCATGCCTGTAGTAAATTCCAACGACCAGAACTTCACTACTTTCAATGTGATGCGTGCTATGTTTGTCCATTGGAGCAATGGTGTAATTCGTGATCCTCATGGATTGGGTGGCCCTGGTGTGAATATCGCTCGCAATAATGGCGACTATAATGAGAAGCTTGATTGGGTACGCGTTGCTGGTCGTGGTATCGCATTGAACCGAACTTCTTTCTTCTATAACAAGACAATTTGGTATCAAGATGGTGAGACCGATTGGCAAGACCTTCGACATAATCGTGAGGTAGGTAACTGGATGGAGATGGAAGACTTTAAGTATAATAACAAAAAGTCTGATTGCTACGGCCAGAACTATCAGCTCTATGCCACAGAAGACTATGTAAAGGACGGAAAGGTTGTCGTGGCGAAGGGTGATATACTTTGTTCTGATACAATTCGTAGTTGGTATCCAACTCCTCTTTACCAACTCTACATTTTGGATACGCCAAATGAGAATAATTTAGGTGCAAACCAATTCCAGGGTGCTTCTGGTAAGGGAGCTAATGGCGATATGTACTTGTTCCGTTTAGCAGATACTTATCTCCTACGTGCCGAGGCAAAGTTCTATCAAGGCAATGCTACTGGTGCAGCAGAGGATGTAAATGCTATCCGTAAGCGTGCTAATGCCAAGAAAATGTACACTACTGTAAATATTGGTGATATTATGGCAGAGCGTGCTCGTGAGCTTTACTTGGAAGAGTTCCGTCAAGCAGAAATGGTGCGTGTGTCTTGGTGTTTGGCTAAGAGCGGTATGCCTGATGAATGGGGCAATACATATAGCCTTGACAATTGGGATAAGCAGGAAGGTACTGACCTGAATGGTGGTAGCTATTGGTACAGACGTTGTACTACTTACAATGTGTTCAATCAGCCTTATGGAAAGGGAAGATCTGGTTCGCAAGATTTTGAATATAAGATTAACAAGCACAACCTCTTCTGGCCTATTCCTAATTCAGCTATTACAGCTAATAATAAGGCTCAGCTTCGTCAGAACTATGGTTATGATGGTTATGATGATTCCGTGCCAATGTTTACAAATTGGGAAGATGCGGTTGCAGACGAGGATTCTGCAAATTAGTTTTAGTTAGTTGTATATAATATGGGGATGCGTCAATAATTGGCGTATCCCCATAGTCTTATTGAGAATAGAAGTTTCCTTTTGGGCTTTCATTTCGGTTCATTCCGCAATTTCAAGCATTATTATTGGGAGGATGCCGTTGCCGATGAGGATAAGACTAATTAAAGACATCCATTAATGTTGTAGGTTTATTAGTTTATAAATTTTAGGTAAAAGTAAAAATGAGAAGGAACGCATACTGTGACGAACAGTCGCAAGGATGCGTTCCTTTTTGCTTAAAATCCATTGTGCCAACTATAAAAATACTCTTGCTAGAATGCGATTTCACGATAAATGCACAAATAATGTTGTAAACCTTACACCCTTATCAAAACTTTTTCCTATCTTTGCAGAGACGAACCCCTATAATAACTTACATTAAATAACTCCTGACTTTGACAACCCAGGAGTGTTTGAAAAAACATATATTCATTTTCAGGTAGTTAGCAAAATATTTAGCTAAAAATGGGTGACGCATAGTCGAAGTCAGGAAATAACGAGATTTTCAAGAATAAAAAAGTCTTCGGATGACGTTGGAATCACCCGAAGACCTTTTTTATAATATTATGAGAAGAATTTGGCTTTATTCTGTTTCCAAGTTCTTTTCTTCACCCTCTGTCCAAGAGTCAGCGGAGATAGAACCAGTCTGAACCATATCCTTGCCAACGGTTAGGTTGAGCTGATATTTAGTGTTTCCAGATAAAGTAACGTCCTCTGCTGATGTCCATACATAATCTACGCCATTCACCTTGAAGGATACGGAGAACGCACCAGCAGCTATGGTCTGAGGGATGAGAATCGCCGAATAATTATATTTGGCGTGCTCTTTTGCTGTTGATGCTGCTATGAATTCTCCTGTTTCAGGAGTTACTGATGTGGCGTTGCCCTGTGCATTGATGGTTGGACTAGCAACAGCTTGACCTTCGGAATCTGAAATGAAATTAACGGCGCATTCTGCCTTTGTACCGTTTATCTTCACTTCTGATACAAAATCAGCTGTTGGAAAACTTCCTTGATTGAACTGGTCTTTCAACTCTATGTTTACGTTCAGCTGGCTGAGGACATGCTGGAATGTAATATCCACAGCTTGGCTAGCGTTCAAGTCTTTTTCTGGTACAAAACTCTCGTTATGATAAAAGAGAAGGTCGGAGTGGTCGCCGTCTGCCGATTGGTCTGTGCCAACAGAAAAGCTGTAATTGCTGAAAGTTTCGCCAGCAGCCATCTCTTTGTATGGTGCCACAGCCACGATGTCAACGTCCGCCTTTTTATTTTGCCACAACATCATGGATGCTGGCGCCCATTTGTTGTTTTCGTCTCTTGTTACCTCTATATTATTATAGGTATAGGTAGCATTCTGGCTAGTGATGCTTATGCCAAAGGCATCAATGTTGTCCGTGGTATAAGCGGCACGTGTGTTCATGCCATCCACGCCAGCCGTGACGCGAACCATATTGTCCATCGGATAATTGCTTTGCGCCAATTCATCCTCACTAGAGCAGCTTGCCAACATTGTCGTTGCCATCGCTGCCATCATCAATATTCTTGTTGTTTTCATATTGTTCGTTTTTTAAATGTTTATAGTTTTGCTCTTTATGGATTCCTGCCCTATTAGTCAAGAGCCTCGCCTCCAAATGTCTCGCCTGTTCCCCAGTCAGAGATTTTCACGTCATCGAGAATCACCTGGTCTCGTCCTACCTCCAGATTGATGGTGATTATCTTGCCACTCTCCAGCTTGAATGCGACAGGATGGGTGTAAACGAAATTCTTGTCGCCGATGACGACGGTGATTTGCTGCACTCCCGCTTGTGGGATAAGGATAGAGGTGTACTTCTTGTTGGCTGTGGTGGTAGGCATGTTGATGTCTGCCTTTGCCGAAGAAGACGGTGCGATTTCCTTGGTCAGGTAATTGATGGTTGCTGTTGTCGCTGCATTACCAATGATTACGCTCTTTACGGTTGGCTCTGTGCCGCCCCACTGGTTCTTGTAGGTGAGGTTGACTACGACTTTTGCCATTACGTGGGTAAAGTTGAGCTGCACGGCATCATTCGAATCGGCATTATAGATGAGTCCTTTGGTGTTGACCGCCACCAAGAGGTCGCTTGCCTTTTGGTTGGCTACATCAAGAGTATATTCACCTGCTGCGAGGTCTGAGATAGCCGTGGCAGGATATACACCGATGAAATAATGCTTGTCACGATTGTTCTTCCACAACATCTGTGGGGTAGATACCCATGAGCCATTGGTCAGCTTGTTGATGGCGTTGTTTACTACGCAGTCGCTAGCCTTTGGAGCGACAGCCTCGTTATCAGTCCAGGCATAAACGCTGATTTCATCACCTTCCTCAAACTTCTGCACGCCATTTGCATCGGCATCGGTTACACGAGTCATATTGTCGATGCTTGTGGATATGGTGATGCTATGGGAGGTTGTGTTGTTGTCAGAGCAGTTGTCGCAGTCGCAGCAGCTGCACATGATCAAAGCCATTGCCGCAAGGGCAAAAAGATATGTCTTTTTTCTCATTATCTTTGTTGTCTTTTATTTGTTCGTTATCTTTTTTATTTGCTGAGATGAGGAGAAATCAATCGTGGCTAGTGATTGACTTGAATCTATTATCCAAGAAATAGCCAGATTCTTGGTCTGATGTTTCGAAATAGTTCTGGGTGGGATAAGATGGCTCCCAACTATATTCGTTTGGACCATCATATAGGTCGCCTGGGGAATAGTTTCTATTCTCCAACACTTTTTGTTCTTTAGACAATACGAGGTCTATATCTCCTGTCGTTACTCGAGCAAAAGGACCAAATGTATCCGTCGATTCTGGATAATCAGAAGAATAATGTGTAACACAATCAGCTTTAACGATATTACCTAAAATCACAGTTTCTAGGTCATAGCATCCCTCGAAAATCCCATAACCTATGGTATTAACGTTAGGAGCGTTAAAAGTCGCAAGTTTACTGCATATAGAAAATGCGTACCTACCTATAGATGTTAAAGATGGGAGGTTGATTTCAGAAAAATAACAATAGAAGAAACTTTGCTCACCAATAGAAGTTACAGCAGGAGCGGTTAATTTAGCTAATTTATCACAACTAAAAAATGCATAGCCTGCTATAGATGTAACTTGTGGAATGTTAACTTCTTCAAGGTTATCACAACAACCAAAAGCCCAACTACCAATCGTTTTTGTATCTGGCAAAGAGACAGACTTTAGAAATTTACTTTCATAAAAATATTGAGACCCTATCGTTTCAACTCCCTTGATAGTAAGGTCAATGCTGCCATCAGCTTGTCCACCAAGAACCTCCTTGATTGCTGTAATATACTCTTCTCCAGCATCAGATGGCAATGTTATTTCGACGGTAGTGCCCGAAACCAACTGGTCTGCTATACTTTGCTTAACAAGCTCCATTTTTGTGCTAGCCTCGCCACCCTCTATGATAGCACTGTTTCCCCAGTCCTCGACCGTCACACCACCTATCTTCACTTGGTCCTTACCAATCTTCAGATTATAGGTATAGCTCTTGCCAGCCTCCATGGCTGGGATGCCCTTAACATAAAGGTCTCTGCTCTGCTCCTCGGAGTTGTCATTGAGATAACTAACCGTAACCTTTGCGAAATTCTCGTTTTCCTCGCCCTCGCTAGGAGAAACCAAGGCCACAAAAGAAACGTCACCATTGTCGCCAACATTTCGATAAGACGTAATTTGACCTCTGGTGATGTCGCCCAAGGCTGGCGCATTCAAGAGCGAATAAGCGTTGATGGTCTTGATTTTTGCTTCCTTCGCATCCTCAAATCCCTCGGCTAGCTGACCTTTGAAGATGACACGAGCCGTCTGGCGCTTCATCGCCAAACTAAGCGTTCTGTCTGTTGGAATCTCTGCAAGGTGAGCCTCGGCTGTCATGAAATCACTCTTAGCCAATCCTTCCAAGGTGGATTGGTCCATGAATATTTTGCCTTGCTCGAATGTGTTGTTAGGCTCTGCTGGGTAATAGGCATAAAAAGATGGAGATTCTGTTTCCCACTTCAATAAACCTCCGTCGCTTGGTTTCCAAGAGTCGCCGCTCTTGGCATAGGTAGAAGAGCCAAGACTGTTTTTGATGACAATGGCGTCGCCATCGTTGAAAACTTTCTGTTCCTCTACTGTTCCCGCAGGGTTGGTGCGTGTGAAGACGCTGCCATCGCCGACGGTGGCGTTGATGATTACGTCATTTTGCCCCCCCATATCTGGGTTTGCTCATCAGAAGAGCAAGCTGAAAGCATGGTCATCGCCGCTGCCATCAGGGAAAAGAGATAAGTTTGTTTTCTCATATTGAATCTTATTTTAAAGTTCTTACTGAGTTACGTTATTCACTTTTTTTTGATTTTCTTGCCACAAATTTACGACAAAAATGTTGAAAAGCAAAAGACATCTGCCATTTTTTATGATTTATTTTCACATGTAATGTCTGCTATACCTGTTTTCTCACCTGTCGAGAGATAAAAGCACAGCGGAAACGCCGAACAAGATCCCCAACGACACCTAAAAGTAGAAAGAAACGCTAAACAATACCCCCAACGACACTCAAAAGTAGAAAGAAACGCTAAACAAGACCTCCAACGACACCCAAATGTAGAAAGAAACGCTAAACAAGACCTCCAACGACACTCAAATGTAGAAAGAAACGCTAAACAAGACCTCCAACGACACCCAAATGTAGAAAGAAACGCTAAACAATAGCTCCCCAAGAACCAAAAGAAGCTAGAAACGTGCGTTTCTCCTTACTTTTGACATCGAATGGAGCTAGAAACGCACGTTTCTTGCCATTCTTAATGCCATTTCACACATTTTCAACGTGAATACTCTTCATTCTGAAATAAAAATTGTACCTTTGCCTACGTTTTTGAAGAGAAATGACGAAGAATCTTAAAAAACAATGTATCTTTGCACACAAATACATTTTGAGCTATGGTTAGAGAAAGGAAAAAGCGAATCTATCGCAAGCGCATACCATACGGCATGCAGAATTTTGAAGATATAAGGGAAAGGGATTGCTACTATGTAGACAAGACTCCTTTCATCGAAGATATAGAGGAGTCTAATATGTATTTCTTCTATATTCGCCCTCGTCGTTTCGGCAAGAGCTTGACCCTCTCAATGCTGGAAAATTACTACGACATCAACAAGAAGGATAAGTTCGAGCAACTTTTCGGTGGTCTTTATATTGGCGAGAATCCGACACCAGAGCATAATGAGTATCTCGTCATCCATCTCAACTTTGCAGAGGTGGATGCTGGCTTGGATAATTACCAAGAGGGTATGGATGTGCATTGCCGTCTTTGTTTTGATGATTTCTGCTGTCGCTATGCCTCTTTGCTTCCAGAGAAAACAAAGGATGGGTTGTATGCGGAAAAAGGTGCCATTGCCCAGTTGAGATACCTTTGTCAAAAAACAGCGGCGGTAGGACACAAGATTTATCTCTTCATTGATGAGTACGACAACTTCACCAATATGATTCTTGCCAACGAGGATCATCTCAACCGTTATCGTGACCAGACACATGGCGAGGGTTACTTGCGTCGTTTCTTCAATACCATCAAGGGCGCTGCGGGCGGTGCGCTTGGCAGAGTCTTTGTAACAGGTGTTAGTCCTGTGACGATGGATGACTTGACGAGTGGTTTTAACATCGGTACCAACTACTCGCTTAAACCGATGTTTAATGAAATGACTGGTTTCACGGAGGAGGAAGTACGTGATATGTTGGGCTATTATGCCAACGTTTTGCCGTTCAACCATACGGTGGATGAACTCATCAAGAAAATCAAGCCTTGGTATGACAACTATTGTTTTGCAGAGGAAGAGTATGGCAAGACCACGATGTACAACTCGGTGATGGTGCTCAACTTCTTGGACAATTACATCAATAGTGGTTATCAGATACCTAAGAATATGGTGGAGACCAACGTGCGTATCGACTATGAGAAGATTCGTATGCTAATCCGTCACGACAAGTCGTTCAGCCATGATGCCAGCATCATCCAGGAACTGGTAACAAAGGGCTTTGTGACAGGTTCACTCAACGAGAATTTCCCTGCCGAGAAGATTAACGACCCTGACAATTTCTTGAGCTTGCTCTTCTACTTCGGTATGGTGACGATAGATGGTACATACAAAGGCGCTACCAAGTTCGTCATCCCTAATGAGGTGGTACGTGACCAAATGTTCACTTATCTCTTGGATACATACGGAGAGAATGACTTGACATTTGAGAGATATGAGAAGAATAAGCTAGAGAGCCAAATGGCATACGAAGGTGATTTCAAACCATATTTCAATTATATCGCCGACTGTCTGAAGCGATTCTCTTCTCAGCGAGACAAACAGAAAGGGGAGGCTTTCGTGCATGGCTTTACGCTAGCGATGACGAGCCAATGCAAATTCTATCGCCCAATCTCAGAATTGGACAATGACGGGGGGTATGCAGACATCTTCCTCCTGCCGCTTTGCGACATCTACAAGGATATGACGGATTCTTATATTATAGAGTTGAAGTATTGCAAGTCGAATACCACGGATGAGCAAGTGAAGGAACTCTTCAAGGAAGCGTCAGCTCAGATTTGCCGTTATGCTGATAGTGATATTGCCAGAGAGGCGATGAAGACCACTACGCTCCACAAACTCGTGGTGATATACCGAGGTGCCGAGATGGTGGCTTGTGAAGAAGTAGAAGGTTAATAAGGTGATTTATATAAAAAAAGGAACACATCCCATGGCGAGCAGCCGTATGGATGCGTTCCTTCTTTATGTTTCAGCATATTGCGAAGGTAATACCCCAAACTTCTCTTTGAAACATTTGGAGAAATACTTTGGAGTGGCAAAGCCTACTTTAGAAGCCAATGTCGTTATTGTAATATCTGGATGTTTTTGCAAGATAGTTGCGGCTTTTTTCAATCTCACGTCCTTGATGAACTCATTTGGGGATAGCCCACAAATAGCCTGAGCCTTTCTATAAAGACTCATACGGCTCATACACATATCTTGGCTCAGTTGCTCTACACCATAATCTGTGTCATCAAGATGGCTTTCAATGTTCTTGATCAGTTGTTTTACAAAATCTTCCGTATGCTCATCACCTTGCTTTAGCTCCTCTGGTTTCACTTGCACCTCTGTCAGAGCCAAAGCCTTACGTTTCTCTTGTAAAATATGTAGAATCTTGATGCGTCTGTTCAGTCGCCAAAGCCCATATCCACCTAGGCTGGCTGCTATTATATAGATAATGTATGCCCACCAAGTTTCCCACCATGCCAAATGATGGTACAAAACATATTCTTTCTCGGTGTTCGACCAGCAACCATAACTATCTGTTGCCTTTAGGAAAATGCGAAATTTCCCCTTTGGCAAGTTGGACAAGGAAATGGCATTGACTCCTTGTGGCAGATAAACCCAATCTTTGTTCCATCCTTCTACTTTATAGGCAAAGGTTATCTTGCTTGCATGGAGAGGGTCGAAGGTTGTGCATCTCAGAGCAATGCTGGTCTCATCTTTTGGTATGTCTATCAAGTTGGTCTTGGCATTGAGCAACAATATGGAGTCTCCCATCTGTACAGAGGCTATCATAGGTGGCGACTGGGTGGAGTTCTGTCTGTCCAACATTTGGGAGGCCTCAAATTGAAGGTAAGCTCCTGCACCAGCGGCTCCTATCTGATGGTCGTCAACAACCTCCAAGCGATAGAAATAAGCTACATTGATGTCTGCGTCCGTATTCCTCATCACCCTAAAAGCGTTGTTGCGTGGGTTGTATTCACGGATGTATTGGTTGGATAATAGCCATACGTGTCCTGCCCCATCTACTTTTATGTCATAAATGGGTTCCTTGTTCGCATTGCTCATCTGCTTTTGGTATGTCAGTTCCTGCTCATCTTGACTCGTCTTCCATACAGAGCCTTGTAAAGTCGCACACCATAATGTGCCATCGGAACCAATGGCTAGGGCTGACATATCTTCTCGACGAGGAGAAGGTATGAGAGATGTTTTCCCATTGGCATGACAAACGAATAGTTGTTTGGAATCATCTATAAAATAAATGCTTCCATTCGCCGAGATTGCAATCGTCGTAACCTTAGAGTGACTCTTTGCCTTTCTTTTGAGTATATTCCCGATGACAGAATAAGAGTAGATGCCATCATTTGTGCCAATCAAAAGTGTACCATCTCCTTTGTCTATGATACAGCTGATGTCTGATGGCAAGTTTGCGATGTTCGTCTCTTTTGCTCCATTCGATGTGTTCCATTCGATATGTTTCAGATATTTTTTCTCTGCTGCCCAAATGCCAAACTTCATTTTGTCCTTGGCAATACAGCGTGAGATGCGTGAGCCACCAGTCTCTTTAAGCAGGGAAGATAGTGGTTGCCAGTGCATAAGTCCTACACGCCCTTGCCAAATCCAATAACCCTCACCATCGGCAACCATTCTGTCTGCCAATAGTGGATAACCTGTTTGGTCGGATATGCCTGAAACTGTTTCTCGTTTGATAAATTGCATCGGGTTGGACACAATGAAAGAGTGGGGCATAAAACCTGCCACCCAGATGTTGCCAAACCTATCCTCACACATTCCATCCAAGATTTTTCTGTCTGGAGAAAGAAAGTCGGATGTACTGGTTGGTATCAGTTGATACCCTTCCCTGCGATATAGATAGAGGTTGTCCATGGTGGTTACCCACAACAAACCTTGCTTCTTGTCTATAATCATATCTAGGCAGTGAGCCATATTTCTTGATAGGGCAGTCTTAGGCTGTGGAATGATATGCATCGTTTTCATATCGTAGAAGACGATGCCACCTCCCCAAGTAGCCACCCAAAAACCGTTTTGGGCAACATCTTCTATCATTCGACAAGCTCCATAAGGGTAGTTCCAATGCATTTTGATTATTTTCTTGTGGGATGCGTCATATCGGCAGGGTGCCCCATCCCATGCGACTATCCATATACGATGAAGATGGTCTTCCATTAAATGGGAGGCATGCTTGATGTCTTTCTCATGAAACAAAATATGGTTATTTGCAGGGTTTATGCAATAGATACCCTCTGTGGTTGTAACCCAGATGTTTTTGCGAGAGTCGAAAAACAAGGAAGATACGTTTGTTTCTTTGTTGGGAAATATAGTCTTCTGTTGATAGGTATGCTTGTCTAGTTTATAGAGTTGCTTTTCCGTTCCAAACCAAATATTCCCTAGGTTATCTTCTGTGATACAGGTAATATTGTTGGATGATTGCTCATAAGGTTGGAATACATCTACCTGATAGCCATTGTCACGGCAAAGTCCTCCGCCTGTTGTACCATACCACATATATCCCTCCGAGTCTTGGAAAATGCAATGTACCGTTGCCACTGGCAACAATGACTGGGTAGGAAGAGGATGGGACGTAAACATACCAAAGGCACTCTTTGGAAGGAAAAGTGTCAAAAGGAAAAACAATCTTGTGTAATCCCAAAATCGTATGATAGAAATGCTTCTCGACATGTCTCTTGTAGTTGTATTTTATAAGGGCAAAGGTACTATTTTTTCTCATATTCGAGAAGAAAGACATCAGAAAAGTGCTATTCTCGTAACATTTTGGGGAATATTTGTAACAAAACGCCGTTTTTACATCTGTTTCTGCATTTAGATATGCCACATCCTGCGACTCTCATCGCTTTGTGCTATCTTTGCAAGCAAATAGAAAAAACTATAATAATAAATGTATGAAAAGAACAACATTAACAATCTTGGCCCTAGTAGCGGCAACCTGCACTTGGGCACAGAAAGTAATAACTTTCACAACTACAGAATCGGTTTCTTGGGCACAAGGAAAAACTGCATTGTCTGCCAAGGCTGAAGGAAAGGTCGTGGTAGAGGTAAATGCGCAAAGCCATGGTATTCCTTTCGTGGGATTTGGCACGACATTCAATGAGTTGGACTGGGATGCCTTCAACATGCTCTCTAGAAAAGAGCAGGATGAGTTGATGCACGGAATCTTTGCTCCTGATGGTGACTTGAAGTTTACCTTGGGAAGGGTGTCCATGAATGCCAATGACTATGCCAGAGCTTGGTATAGTTGTGATGAGGTGGATGGTGACTTTGCCCTCAAATACTTTAATATCGAGCACGACAAGCGGAACATCATCCCATTGGCTCGTGCAGCCCAGAAGTATCAGCCAAATTTGCATTTTTTTGTGAGTCCTTGGAGCCCTCCTACTTGGATGAAAATCAACCACGACTACCCTGTGTCTCCTAGCAAGTACAACAAGATGGATTCTCGCCAAGGCTACCTATTATATATGGATGATGGCAAGAACCTGGATGCCGATGAGATGAAGTTGTTGGGAAATCGTGATGGAGTATTCCCTCGTCGCCTTGCCACACAGGATTACTTCATCCAAGACCCACGTTATCTGCAATGTTATGCGGATATGTTCTGTAAGTTCATAGAACTCTACAAGGAAGAAGGACTGCCAATCACCAAGGTGATGTATCAGAACGAGGCATATTCTTACACCCCTTACCCTGGTTGTGCTTGGACGGCAGAGGGAACCTTGCGATTCAACAATGAATACCTCGCTCCAACACTTGCCAAGAAACATCCTGAAGTGGAGTTATGGATAGGTACGTTTAATACCAATCGTCTCGACTACGTAGAGAAGATATTAGACGACAAGACTCTGCAAGCCAATGTGAAGGGAATCGGTACGCAATGGGAATGCCGCAACAACTTGCCTGCCATGCGAGAGCGTTATCCTAACCATCGTTTTATGGTAAGCGAGAGCGAATGTGGCAATGGTTCGATGGACTGGAAGGCTGGTGAGCATACTTTCTTCTTGCTGTCTGACAATCTGGGAAATGGTTGTGATGAGTATTACAACTGGAATTTTATCTTGAAAGACAATGGTGTCTCTCCTTGGGGCTGGAGCCAGAATGCGATGGTGCAAGTAGATGGCAAGACTCGCAAGATGCGCTATACGGCAGAATACTATGCCTATAAGCATTTTAGCCATTTCGTGACAAAAGGTACGGAGATGATAGCCTATGCAGGAAGAGACTATAGCAAGACTCCTGTCGTAGCCTTCAAGGATAAGGCTGGTCGGTATATTGTTACGGCAGGTAATTTTACCGACAAGGAATCTGTCCTTACCGTGAAGATAGGCAAGAAGTATCTCAATGTCAAGACGAAGGCACATTCCTTCAATACCTATATTATATAAAAGGTGTAAAATCTAGTTTTTAGAAAAAATCGCCAAGATGAACATCAATAAGAATATCAAGAAGGGTTTCGTGATAGTGATGGCAACAACCAGCACTACCCTAGCCTTTGCAGACAATAATGACAGGGTAACTCTCTTGGATTCTCCAGTGAAAGTATCCGAAATCTCTGGCTTTGATGGTTTCTTCGGACAGCGCATGAAACTCAACAGGGATGTCTATCTCAAGAACTTCCCAATAGACCAATACGTGGATTTCGTTGTAAACCGTCAGCATACAGCTTGGAATTGGACAAAAGCCGAACAGCACGGCAAATGGATAGAGAGTGCATACCTCTCTGCCATTCAGAGCAAGGACAAGGCTCTCTATGAGAAGGCGAAGAAGGAACTCTATCGTATCATTGCCTCTCAGGAGCCAAATGGTTACCTAGGTGCTACCGCCAAGAGTTATCGTTCTGCCCAGCGTCCGATCCGAGGTATGGATCCATACGAACACAGGTGGAGTTAACCATCAAGAAAGGCGCAACCAAGGAATTGAACCTTCGTATTCCTTCTTGGTGTAAAACTCCAAGCATCATACTCAATGGCAAGGTTTTGGAGGGTGTAAAGTCTGGAGAATATTTCAAGGTGAACCGCACTTGGCAAAAGGGTGATAAGCTGACCATCAGCTTCCCGATGGAAGAGAAGTGGGTGAAGCGTGAGAACCATTCTGATTACGAGAAGCATTATTTGGCTAGTGGTGAGATCATGTATAACCAAAAGCCAACCAATCACATTCCGTATGCTTACCTTCGTGGTCCTGTGGTATATTGTGTGGATATGGTCTGGAATCCTCAATTGCACAACAATGATTGCAATATAGAGAAAGACTTGAGGGTGGATGTCTGCCAGAAGCCTGTGCCTGTCGGGAGGGTTGCCCCAACGATGATGACAGCATGTTTCAAGGCAAAGGGTTATTACAAAGGCAATCCTGTTGACTTCATCCTCACCCCATTCGCCAACATAGGGCAATGGTGGAGAAATGGAGAAGCTAAGCCTCAGAAAAACTCCGATGCCTTCACCTATGGTATTTGGATTTATCCTAATAAGTAATCTATACAGATAAATCCCATGGTAAGGTCGCAATGACTCTATCATGGGATTTTGCTTTTATTTCTTATTCCTCGATTTTCCAATCCGTGATGTTGTGCATGTCAACATCGAAGTTGATGCCCACTTTCACAATAGGCAAGCCACAAAGAGAGAATCGCTTAGGATATTCCTTGAGATTGATCTGGTGCATCGCTACATCTGCATTCTTGTTCAACTTCAGCTCGAAGAGGTAAAGATGGGTGGCAGTGCGCAACACCATATCTACACGACCCTTTGGGGTGCGAACCTCCACATCCACATAATTGTCGAGGATGGAGAAGATGACATACATCATCTGTTGGTAATGCCCCTCTGAATCTGTGTTGTCGCAACAAGGTACCGTTCCGAGATAAGTCTGGAGCATCTCTAAGGCAGCGTCCATGTTGTTGCGACGGATCTGCGCAGACATCTTGGCGATAGTCGTGGTTCCCTTCACTGTGTTGGCTCCGATATAATGAGGCAAGAGACAACGGTACAAGCCCACACGAATCTCCTTGTTTGGAAGGTCGAGCAGGTAAAGGTCGGTCTCTGGGTCGTAATCCTTGATGGTGATGTAGCCACTTTGGTAGAGTAATGGCATAATGGTGGTCATCTTTTCTGTCGGTGCATCAAACTCCGACTTGTCTGCTTCTCCACCACCTATTTCCGATGGCATCACATGGAAATTGTCCAACATATTGAGCAAATAAGTCGGTGTGCCCGATGCAAACCAATAGTAATCCAACTGTCCTGATGCCATCGCATTGAGCAAGCTGTAAGGATTGAAAACATCGGGAGAGTTTGGGGAGAAATGATAGCCATCATAATATTCACGCAATTTCTCCAATGTTTCCTCTCTGGTTTTGCCCAATTTCTCTGCCAAGGCATCGACATCTAGAGACATCTGAGTGACGAGTTCTTCCTTGGTGATGCCACAGATTCCTGCATAATCATCACGCATACTGATATTCGTGATATTGTTCAACTCGCTGAAGATGCTCATTTGCGAGAACTTGGTGATGCCTGTCAAGAAGACGAAACGGAGATATGGCTCGCAATCCTTCAAAGGACTGAAGAAATTGCGCATGATGTTACGGAGTATAGGCAGGTTATCCTCGTTATGAACCACATCTAGTAATGGGGCATCATACTCGTCGATAAGGACTACGACTTGCTTGCCTGTTTGTTCGTAGGCTGTCATTATCAAGTCGGTCAAACGATTGTTGGCATCCACTTGAGGGGAAGTGATGCCAAATTTCTTTTCTTGCTTCCCTAGTTCGAAGGCAAGGTATCTTTCCAACTGCTCCTTTTCCATGTGCTTGCCCCCAGCCATGCTGAAATGAAGCACAGGATACTCAGTCCATTCCTTCTCCAACTTCTCGATGGCAAGCCCCTTGAAAAGCTCTTTCTTTCCTGCAAAATAGCTATGGAAAGTGGAAACAAGCAACGATTTGCCAAAACGGCGTGGGCGACTTAAGAAGAAATACTTACCACCGCTATGAGTCATGCGGTAAACATATTCCGTCTTATCCACATAGAGAAGATTTCGGTTGATAATCTCCTCAAAAGTCTGTATTCCTATAGGATATAATTTCAATGCTGCCATCGTTATGAATGCTTTAAATCTATACTTAAGAATGTTGCTATTCCGCAATTTTGGGGCAAATATACGAAAAATATCCTAACTAACAAAGGAATAACATAAAACTTTCTTAAAGGAAGTTTTATTCCCGATTTCTGCATCCCCCTACTCTTTGGCTAAACGAAAATCGTTCACGGAGTATGAATTTATGTACCAAAATGCGTTATTTGCTCAATTAGTACGCTTTTTTCTTATTTTCAGTACCTTTCTTTCTTAGCAATTTATTAACTTTGTAAGCGATTTGCAAACAGAAACCGTAATAGAATAAACATTAATCAAATCTTATGAATAAAAAACTAACAATTAGCAGTCTTCTCATGGCGACTTTGGCTTTCGGCCTGCCAATGAACGCCCATGCAGCCAAGAAACCTGCAGCACAGAAATTCGCAGGTTATCTCTTTGCCTATTTTGAGGGTAGTGGTGACAAGCAGGAACATCTCCGCTTTGCCATCAGCGAGGATGCCAAGAACTGGTATGCCTTGAATAGTAATCAACCGATTATCGCTAGCGACACTATCAGTACAAGTGGTGGTATCCGTGACCCTCATATTCTTCGCGGTGAGGATGGATGCTACTATATCGTAGCCACTGATATGCAAACCAAGAAATATGGTTGGAAGGAAAACCCAGGTATTGTCCTATTGAAATCAAAGGACTTGGTCAATTGGACACACTCCAAGATTGTCTTGAAAGAAGACTATAAAGAGCATTTCAGCGATGCCTACTGGGTATGGGCTCCACAGACCATCTATGACAAGAAGGCTAAGAAATATATGATTTACTTCACCCTTCAGCGCACAGGTGATGGCAGAAAGAGCCTCATCACTTATTATGCTTATGCCAATAAGGACTTTACGGGCTTTGAGAGTGAACCAAAGGTGCTTTTCAATGCCAAGTATGGTTGTATCGACAATGACATCATCGAGCGCAATGGTGTTTATCACATGTTCTATAAGGGCAATACCAAGAATGCCGAGGGCAAGGAAATCAAGAATGGAATCCAGCAAGCTACAGCCAAGAACTTGAAGGGTCCTTGGAAAGAAGACTTCAAATATATTGATGCCTACGCTGATACCAAGACAGGTGTAGAAGGCTCTGGTGTCTTCAAGCTCAATGACAAGGATGAGTATATCTTGATGTACGACCTCTATGGTTCGGGCAGATACGAGTATCAGACCTCCAAGGACTTGAGTACGTTCTCTACTAAGCCTCAGTCGTTCCGCAAGAACTTCTTCCCTCGTCATGGTACGGTTTGCTCTGTGACAGCCGATGAGTTGGAGCGTTTGCAGCAGAAGTGGGGCTATGTGTTGAAGCATGAATGGACAGCCAAGGGCAATCCGCTCTTCACCCATATCCATACCGCCGACCCTGCCGTCTTGGTGGACAAGGATACCTTGTGGCTCTTTGCAGGTCACGACTCTGAGGTGAAGCATACTGGCTATATGATGCGCGACTGGCAGGTTTTCTCTACCACCGATATGAAGCATTGGACTCAGTATCCTACTCCTCTTTTCATCGATGACTTCAAGTGGGCTAAGAGCAAGCAGGCTTACGCTGGTCATGTGGTGGAGCGCAATGGCAAGTATTACTGGTATGTTTCTACCAACTGGTGTGGCATCGGTGTGGCAGTGAGTGACAAGATTACAGGTCCTTACAAGGATGCACTCGGCAAACCACTCTTGACCAACAAGGATTGCTTTGACTCCAAGCACAGTTGGGCTTGCATCGACCCTGCCATCTTCATCGACGATGACAATACACCTTATATTATATGGGGTAACAAGGAGTGCTACATCGCCAAGTTGAAGGACAACATGGTGGAGATTGATGGTGAAATTAAGCGTATTGACGTGGGAACAGAACATCCTTTCACCGAAGCTCCTTGGGTACATAAGTATAATGGCAAGTACTACTTGGCTTATGCTTCTGAATGGCCAGAGAAGATAGCATACGCCATGGCAGACAATATCATGGGTCCTTGGACAGCCAAGGGTGTCATCAGCGAGATTGCTGGCAATAGCAACACTACCCATCCTGCCATCGTCAACTATAACGACCAGTGGCTCTTCTTCTCTCATAATGGAGCTTTGCCTGATGGAGATGGTGGACACCGCAGTGTCATCATCGAGCCAATGGCTTACAATGCTGATGGTACCATCAAGAAGATCCATCCTTCTACCAAGGGCGTGAGTGGATTGGGCAACCCAATCTTGCCAGGATTCCATGCAGACCCAGAAATCTTGTATTCCAACAAGACAGGAAAGTATTACATCTATTCCACCACTGACGGAAAGCCAGGATGGGGAGGATATAAATACTATGTCTATTCTTCTTCTGACTTGAAGGAGTGGAAGAATGAAGGCGTGGCTCTCGATGCCAAGAGCGACCAAGTTTCTTGGGCAAACGGCAATCTCTGGGCACCTGCGGCCATCGAGGTGAAGCAGAAGAATGGTAGCTACAAGTACTATCTCTATTATAGTGCCAACCCTAATGAGAACAATGGTAAGAAGATAGGTGTGGCTATCTCTGATTCTCCTGTTGGTCCATTTGTTGACTTTGGCAAACCTATCGTGGAGAAATCCCCTGCAGGTCGTGGTCAGCAAATAGACGTGGATGTCTTCATCGACCCAGTGTCGAAGAAACCTTACCTCTATTGGGGCAATGGCTATATGGCAGGTGGTGAGTTGGAACCTAACATGACTACCGTGAAGGAGAATACCATCACTGTGATGACCCCTAAGGGCGGTAGCCTGAAGGACTATGCTTATCGTGAGGCTCCATACGTGTTCTATCGCAATGGTCTCTACTACTTCATGTGGTCGGTGGATGATACAGGTGCTGCCAACTATCATGTGGCATACGGTACATCAAAGAGTCCGCTTGGTCCTATCGAGGTAGCAAAAGACCCAATCGTCTTGATACAAGACCCACAGAATGAGATTTATGGTACAGCCCATAACTCTGTGATTCAGATTCCTGGTACTGATGAATGGTACATCGTTTACCATCGCATCAACAAGGATTACATCCGTTTCCAACCAGGTGTTCACCGTGAGGTTTGCATCGACAAAATGGAATTCAACGCAGATGGTACCATCAAGCGAGTAGTGCCAACCCACGAAGGGGTAAAATAGAAAAACACTGAAATATTTGGCTGTTTCAATATAATGTTGTAAATTTGCCGATAATCATATTAGACAACATATAGGTTATGGAGCAGAAGCAAGTGAAAAGAATACCTTACGGCATCAATGATTTCGTGAGGTTGATAGAGGGGAACAATTATTATGTGGATAAGACTATGTACTTACCCTTATTGGAAGACGAGGCAGTAAACCTCTTCTTTATCCGCCCTCGTCGTTTCGGCAAGAGCATCCTCCTCGGCATGCTCCATGCCTACTATGATTGTCGCATGAAAGACAAGTTCCAACAGTTGTTTGGCGACTTGTGGATAGGCAAGCACCCTACACCATTGCAGGGGAAGTATCAGGTATTGTACCTCGACTTTTCGCAAGTGGGGGGTGCGATAGATAATTTGGAACAAAAATTCAATTTCTACCTTGGAGTACAATTGAATACCTTTGTGCGCTATTACAATGATTTATATTCAGAAGTTATCAAGCAAAGAGTTTATGCCACAGAAGACGCAGGAGGCAAACTTGCCATCATTCAGAGTGAAGCCAAGATTCAAGAGTATCCTCTCTATCTCATCATCGATGAATACGACAACTTCACCAACACCGTGCTCAATGAGCAGGGTGAGAAGGTGTATTGGGCGATGACTCATGCCGAGGGCTTCTATCGTGACATCTTCAAGAAGTTCAAGGGCTCGTTTGAACGTATCTTCATCACTGGTGTCAGTCCTGTGACGCTGGATGATGTCACCAGTGGTTTCAACATTGGTTGGCACATCTCTACCAAACCAGAGTTCAATCAGATGCTCGGCTTCTCCACGGAGGATGTGTATGAGTTGTTCAACTATTATAAGGTAAATGGAAAGATACCACAGGACAGCGACATTGATGCCATCGTCGATGAGATGAAGCCATGGTATGACAACTATTGCTTCTCAAAAGATGCCTTGAGTAGCCAAAGCAAGGTGTTCAACTGCGATATGGTCTTCTACTATCTACGCAACTATATGAGTCGTGGAAAAGCTCCAGATGAGATGCTGGACCCTAACACGAAGACAGACTATAACAAGATGAAGAAACTCTTGCAGCTCGACAAGCTTGATGGCGACCGCAAGGGAGTGATTCGTACTATCGCAGAGAAGGGGGAGATAACAGCCACGCTCTTGGAAACCTTCCCTGCCCATAAGATTACCGACCCTGAGGTATTCCCTAGTTTGCTGTTTTATTATGGCATGCTAACCATCAAGGGAACACGAGGCGCCAAGTTGGTGTTGGGTATCCCAAATAATAATGTACGCAAGCAGTATTATGAGTATTTGCAGGAACTCTTCGAGGAGAAGGCATACGTAGATACCAACCAGCTTACCGACTATTATTACGATATGGCGTATGACGGCAAGTGGGAGGAGGCTCTCCAATTTATGGCGGATGCCTATGCCAAGGTGTCGTCTGTAAGGGATGGAATCGAGGCGGAGCGCAACTTGCAGGGCTTCTTCATGGCGTATCTCAATCTGAACGCCTATTATTATACGGCTCCAGAGTTGGAGTTGAGTCATGGCTATTGTGATTTCTTTCTCTTACCAGACCTCACCCATTATCCTACCAAGCACAGCTACATCCTGGAATTGAAGCTTATCCCAAAGAAAGAGAGGGGCGAGAAGAAACCTGAGTACGAGGCTCGCATCAAGGAACAGTGGCAACAAGCCGTTGACCAAATCAATACTTATGCTGCCGCTCCTAGGGTTGAGGCTTTACGCCAGGGCACCCAGTTGCATAAGATTATCATGCAGTTTGATGGGTACAAGCTCAAAAGAATGGAAGAGGTGTGAGGGTGCGAGTTTTTTCCTTATCTTTTTCCTTGCGTGAAAAAAGTTTTTTTTGAGAAAAAGTATCAAAGTATCATTTTTAATGGTAAATTCTTTTTCTTATAGCTGATAAATAGATGGTTAGCATTAGTGATACTTTCTAAAATTCTTACAAAAAAAAAGTATCATAGAAGTATCACAAAAGTATCATTATAGTCGTTCACTGTCTACGTAGAAAGGAATCAGCCCAACGTGTGTTCACCAGTTGAACAAGCGCTGGGCACTCGGTGCTCAAGGCTTGGGATTTACATACAGGTTGCCCAATTTTTCAAAAATATCTGGGCACTCATTGCCTGACTTATACTGGTATAGATAGACTTGAACGTATCTATCGAGCACAAGGCAGAGAAGAAAGACGAGAAGAAGGAAGAGCACTACTTGCGTCGCGAGTTCTCTTACAGCAACTACTCTCAGAGCTATGCTTTGCCAGAGGATGCCGACCAGGAGAAAATCTCTGCCGAGGTTGCCGATGGTGTATTGAAGATTGAGATTCCTAAGGTAGCCAAGGAAGAAAAGAAAGACGATGTAAAGCACATCGAGGTCAAGTAAAATACAATTTCAGAAAACAGTAATTAAGACTGGAAGGGTAAGCCCCAGCAATGGGACCTACCCTTTTTCGTTCTTTATCTTATTGCCTTTGCTTTCTCAGGCTCATTGGTTGTCACAAATCCTATGCCTTGATGGAAGAAATTCTTGATTTTCTTCAAGTCGTTTACAGTCCAGACATTGGTTATGAGCCCCAGTTTGTTGGCCTCGGCAATCCATGTAGGATGCCCCTCATAAACCTTGTCCTCATAATCGATGCCTGCGTAGCCAGCAGCCTTGGCTTCTTCCGGAGTCATGTCGCCATTGAGATATGACACCTTGCACTGAGGTGCTTTCGCTACCAGATAATCACAAGCGTGCTTGCTGAAGGAGATATACTCTA
This sequence comes from Lachnospiraceae bacterium, assembly GCA_963657465.1. Lineage (GTDB taxonomy): Bacteria > Bacteroidota > Bacteroidia > Bacteroidales > Bacteroidaceae > Prevotella. Next base: position 663 of record CAVKNU010000012.1, on the reverse strand, counting down.
CCCTATCCTTCATGCCAGCTTCATCCACCAACCGCAACACCGCATCCACGCAACGGTCCTCGTCGTTTTTCTGGATATGCTCCTTGATTTCCAGAATCATCTTCATTTTGCCCAGAGGCTTGGCTGCATCCAAGTATTCCTTCAGTGTAGGGATAGACTCACCGTTTTTCAATCGCTTGTCCTTGAGGTCGGCAAACTGAGCATTCTCTATCTTGATTCCGTCGATGTCATCGTCATGGAACACCACTACCTTTCCATCACGAGTGATATGCACGTCAAACTCAGAGCCATACACCCCAATGCTATAAGTATTCTTGAGAGAAGATATGGAATTCTGGGCAGAGCCCTCTGTCTTCCAATAGCCACGATGGGCAATCACTTGCCTTGCCCTGTCCTTGGCTGCCGATGGAATAACCATAGCCATCAGCAGCACCATTGTCATAAATAAAATCTTCTTCATTGTATTTATTGAATTTCGTCTTTCTATGATAACGCATGTTTTAGCCATTCATTGCCTTAGAAGCCTACTTTCATCATAACACCCACTACGCTTCGGCTGCCACCTACATACGTTGGGAATCCGATCTGGCGACCAGAGTTGCCTGCATCCACGATATATTTCTCATCAAGCACATTCTTGCCGAAAGCACCAATCTCATAATA
>CAVKNU010000011.1:0-33371 GCA_963657465.1 Lachnospiraceae bacterium | reverse complement strand
CGAGACAAACGAGGCTGGTAAGGCTCTCGTTGCTGCTGGTCCACAGCTCTAATTCATTCGATTGCTCGAATAATAAGAAAACTATATTTGGGATCCTGTTCCTCGCAAGAGGGGCAGGATTCTTTTATTATTAAGATTGTCATGAATCAATGAAGGGACTTTTAGTGTTATCTGTTTAGGGTGGTTGCCACCTGCAAACCAGTGTTGTAATCCATATACAACTTGCAATTAACAAAAATATTGAATGTAGTAATCACTAAAAAATATAAAAAACGCCCCAAAATTGAATAATTTGCATAATAATAAGGAGAAAAGGGCGAGTTTTTGAAGAATTCTCTGTAATTTTGCAGCTAAAAATAATTAGAACGTGATGAAAAGGAAGTTTTTTGCTTTCATATTCCTGTTGACTGCAGGACTTTCGTTGTCTTCTTGCCTCAATACGGATGACAATGATAACATAGAATATACTCATGATACAGCCATCTCAGCATTTTCGCTCGGTAAGCTGGATAAATATGCTAAGAGTACAAAAACAGGTAATGATACCATCCTTCAAGCTGCGATCGATGGTTCTAAGTATAAATTCTATATAGATCAGACTACTCGTCAGATTTATAACCCAGATTCTTTGCCTAAGGGGGCTAAGACGGATGCTGTTCTTGCAACAATCAGTAGCAAGAATAGTAGTCCTATTATACTCATGAATGAAGCAGGTGATTCTATCAAGGGCTATTATTCTAGCTCCGACTCTATCGATTTCTCTAAACCTAAGTATATCCGTGTATATAGTAATGAGGGTACAGCGTATGTCACTTATACTGTGACAGTAAATGTGCATCAGGAAGAAGCCGACTCTTTCCAATGGCACTCTTTGGCTGCACAGAATGCAGAATTGGCAGCACTTCATGACTTGAAGGCTGTAGCTGCCGGTGAGAATATCTATGTATTTGGTACGGATGGTACAAATTTGAAGATTTATAAATCGAATAGTGGTGCGGCTTGGGAAGAGATTGTGCCAGAGACAGCATTCTCAACAGAGGCTTATAAGAATGTGGTGGCTCTTGATGGAACCATCTATATCTTGGACAACGGGCAGGTGATGAAATCTGCCGATGCATGCACATGGGAAGTTGTTTCTGCAGATGAGACTCTCAAGCAGTTGGTGGGTGCTAGCAGTAAATATCTCTATGCTTTCACGGCATCGGGAATTTCAGTTTCTAAGGATAAAGGTGTAACTTGGATTCCTGAGACTTTGGATGCAGATATGATTTATCTCCCAACAGAAGGTCTTAGCCTGAATGTCTCTTCCATTCTTTCTACAAAGAATGCGGAGAACTTGTTGCTGATGGGAACTCGCAGTACAGAATACGGTGATACGATAGCGACAAGTTGGACTCATATGGTGGATTATGCAGACAATGCAGAGGCTGGAATGTGGAATTATTTGGAATTGGATGCCAATCAGCCTTACAAGATGCCAATGATGGACGAGGTGCAGGTGGCTGCTTCCGATAGTGGCTACGTGGCTTTGGGTAGTAATCTGAAATGGTATAAGAGTTTGGACGGTGGATTGACTTGGAAGGTGGATACACTGGTTGTTATGCCAGAGGCATTCACGGGAACCAAGCGCTTTGCTTTCGTTCGAGACTCCAACAACTTCTATTGGGTAATCAATGGCGGTAATGTTTGGAAGGGACGTTTCAATAGAGATGGCTGGCGAAAAGATCAGACGATTTTTGAATAGTCGTTGGCTTTGGGTGTCCTTGGGGACACTGTCGGCACTGTCTGTGAATGCCCAAGATGATCCGCAATATCGTCTGGAGGTAGGTGCAGGCATGGGTATGGTGAGCTATGAGGGCGACTTTAATGCGAGTCTCTTTGGAAGTCCACAGCCGATAGGAACCTTTTTGGGAAGATTCAACATCGATCCTTACAAGGCTTGGCGATTGGGTGTCAGCGTGGGCAAGTTGAAAAGCTCGTCCAAGCATCTCGACACCTATTATCCAGATTATCAGGAGAAGGTCTATTCGTTCAACAATACTTTGGTGGATATGAGTATGGTCTTTGAGTATAACTTCTGGCCGTACGGCACCGGACGAGATTATCGAGGAGCCAAGTGTTTTACACCTTATATATATGGTGGCCTTGGGGCTACTTATGTAAGTGGGGGTAGCAAGAATATTTTTACAGGCAATGTGCCTTTGGGCATAGGCTTGAAATATAAGATAAACGAGCGTCTGAACTTGGGAGTGGATTGGACGGCACATTTCTCGTTGAGTGATGAACTCGATGGCGTGAAAGATCCTTATGGAGTGAAGAGCAGCGGGGCATTCAAGAATACAGATTGCTATACGGTGCTGCAAGTGTCGCTCACTTATAGTTTTAGCGCAAAATGTAGAACTTGTAATAGAGAAGAATGACATACGACTTAGATATGAATAGGATTCCACAGCATATTGCCATCATCATGGATGGTAATGGGCGTTGGGCTAATGAACGTGGCAAGGAACGAAGCTATGGGCATCAGGCAGGAGTGGATACCGTGCGTCGCATCACTTCGGAGTGTACGCGACTAGGTGTGAAGTATCTGACACTTTACACATTCTCAACAGAAAACTGGAATCGTCCTGCGGATGAGGTGGCAGCCTTGATGGGTTTGGTGCTCTCTTCGCTGGAAGACGAAATCTTCATGAAGAACAATGTGAGATTCCGGGTGATTGGCGATTTGAAGCGTTTGCCAGCCATGGTGCAGGAAAAATTGAAGGAGACGATGGATCATACTGCAGACAATGATGCCATGACCATGGTAGTGGCTTTGAGCTATTCTTCTCGGTGGGAAATCATGGAGGCCATGAAGCGTACGGTGAAGGATGCCATGAACGGTGGTGCTTGCCAGTTTGCTGACATAGAGGACAAACTGACGGAAGAAACTTTTGAAAGTCACCTCGAAACCAACTTCATGCCAGACCCAGACCTCTTGATTCGTACGGGAGGTGAGTTGCGTATCAGTAACTATTTGTTGTGGCAGATTGCTTATTCAGAGTTGTATTTCTGCGACACCTATTGGCCAGACTTCAAGGAAGAAGATCTCCATAAGGCAATTGCGAGTTTCCAAGGGCGCCAGCGCAGATTTGGCAAAACGGAAGCTCAGGTGGAAGAAAGTAAATAATCGAACTTTATATATATAAGACTATAAATGAATAAGATAAGAAAGGTTTTCATCCTGCTGTTCAGCGTAATGGCAAGCATGCAGATTCAAGCGCAAGACAAAATCGTGAATCCAGATATCTCATACGCTGGAACACCTCGCACCCTGACTATTGGTGGTATCAACGTGTCGGGAGTGCAAGGATATGAAGACTATGTGCTTACTGGCATTTCGGGCCTGACCGTAGGTCAACGTGTCGATGTGCCAGGTGATGAAATTACGAATGCAGTTAAACGTTATTGGAAGCATGGCTTGTTTTCAAAAGTTGCCATTGCTGCCGACTCTATTGTGGGTGAAAAACTTTATTTGCACATTTATTTGGCAGTTCGTCCTCGTATCTCGGATATCCATTATGTGGGCTTGAAGAAGAGTGAACGTGAGGATATGGAGCAGAAGTTGGGTATGGTGAAAGGTACTCAGGTGACTCCAAATATGTTGGACCGTGCCAAGATTCTTGCCAAGAAATATTTCGACGACAAGGGATTCAAGAATGCCGACATTCAAATCAATCAACGTGACGACGTAGCCAATAAGGGACAAGTTATCTTGGATGTGGTCGTTGACAAGAAAGAAAAGATCAAGGTTCACCAAATTGTCATTGATGGAAATGAAAAACTTTCCGATCGAAAGATCAAGGGTGGATTCTTTACAAAGGGTGCTTTCGCCAAGACCCATGAAGCAGGTAAGTTTGCGACTTTCTTCAAGGCAAAGAAGTTTACTCCTGAGCGTTGGAAAGAAGATAAGCAGAAACTCATCGACAAGTACTATGAGCATGGTTATCGCGATGCTCAAATTTTGGAAGACAGTGTGAGCAATTTCGATGAGAAGCATGTCGACGTATATGTGAAGGTGGATGAGGGTAAGCAATACTTTGTCCGCAATATCAGCTGGGTGGGCAACACCGTTTATTCTACAGATTATTTGAATGCCATGCTTGGCATGAAGAAGGGTGATGTCTATAACCAGAAGTTGATGCACAAGCGTTTGAGTGAGGATGACGATGCAGTGGGTAACCTCTATTATAACAATGGTTATGTGTTCTCTAACATCAACCCTGCAGAAATCAACATTGATGGCGATTCCATCGACTTGGAAATGCGTGTCACCGAAGGTCCTCAGGCCTATTTGAGCCACGTTCGTATCAATGGTAACACTCGTTTGTATGAGAATGTTGTACGTCGTGAGCTTCGTACCAAGCCAGGTGATCTCTTCTCTAAGGATGCCTTGATGCGTTCTGCTCGTGAGTTGGCTTCCATGGGTCACTTCGACCCAGAAAAGGTGGCTCCAGACGTAAAGCCTAATTACGAGGATGGCACCGTGGATGTCAACTGGAACTTGGAACAGAAGAGTAATGACCAGATCGAGTTCTCACTGGGTTGGGGACAGACGGGTGTCATTGGTCGTGTGGGATTGAAACTCAACAACTTCTCTATGGCCAACCTCTTTAATAAGAATAAAGAACATCGTGGTATTATGCCTATTGGTGATGGTGAGGTGCTCAGTATTGGCGCACAGACCAACGGTACCTACTATCAGTCATACAATGTAAGCTATTCTACCAACTGGTTTGGTGGCAAGCGCCCTATCCAGTTCAGTGTGGGTGCCTATTATAGCAAGAGTACCGACGTGTCAAGCAACTACTACAACAGTGCTTACATGACCAACTACATGTACAACTTGTATGGCTATGGCAATAGTTACTACAATAACTACGAGAACTATTACGATCCAGACAAGTACATCCAGATGGTGGGTGTAAGCTTGGGATGGGGTAAGCGACTCCGCTGGCCAGATGATTATTTCACCTTGTCAGTACAATTGGCTTACCAACGCTACATGATGAAGAACTGGAGTTACATGTTGATGAACAATGGTAATGCAAACAACTTGAACTTGACCATTGCATTGAACCGTACATCAACGGATAACCAACTCTTCCCACGTCGTGGTTCTGAGTTCGAGGCAAGTGTCAACTTGACCCCACCATGGAGTTCTTTCGATCATAAGGACTACAAGAACCTTGCCAATAACGCCAACTCTCCAACTTATGCGGAGGAGCAGCAGGAGAAATACCGTTGGGTAGAGTATCATAAATGGAAGTTTAAGGCAAAGACTTATACGGCATTGAGTGGCGGTCAGAAGTGTTTCGTGCTGATGACACGTGTAGAACTCGGTTTGCTCGGTGCATACAACAAGTATAAGAAGAGCCCATTCGAGACCTATTATGTGGGTGGTGATGGTATGAGCGGATACTCATCTTACTATGGTGAGGAAACCATCGGACTCCGTGGTTATGAGAACGGTTCTGTTTCTTATGGTAGAAATACGGGTTATTATGCTTATGCTTATGACCGTTTCTCTTTGGAGCTTCGTTATCCATTCCTTTTGGGTAATACCACCATCTACGGCTTAGGCTTTGTCGAGGCTGGTAATGCATGGTATGATACCAAGGACTTCAACCCATTCAACATGAAGCGTAGTGCCGGTCTCGGTGTGCGTATCTTCTTGCCAATGGTCGGCTTGATGGGTATTGACTGGGCTTATGGTTTCGACAAGGTATGGAATGGTAGCCAGTACAAGAGAGGTGGTAGCCAGTTCCACTTCATCTTGGGACAAGAGTTCTAATTAAGTGAAGAGTGAAGAACGTAGAGTGAAGAACTTTTCTTTGGAGGACAATATAATGAAAAAGATAGTATTGATGCTGATGATGGCTGTAGCAGCCATCTCAGCGAATGCACAGAAATATGCATTGGTGGATATGGAATACATCCTGAAGAACGTGCCAGCATATGAGCGTGCTAATGAGCAACTGAATCAAGTCAGCAGAAAATGGCAAGCCGAGGTGGAGGCTCTCGACATTGAGGCAAGTACCATGTATAAGAACTATCAGAACGAGGTGGTGTTCCTTTCCCAAGAGCAGAAGAAGGCTAAGCAAGATGCCATCATGCAGAAAGAAAAGGAAGCCAGCGATCTGAAAAAGAAATATTTTGGTGCTGAGGGTGAGCTCTATAAGAAGCGTGAGGCGCTGATGGGACCTATCCAAGATGAGATTTACAATGCTGTGAAAGAGATTTCCAATCTGCATGGTTATACGTTAGTTTTGGACCGTGCCAGCAACAGTGGCATCATCTTTGCTTCGCCTAAGATAGATATCAGCAATGAAATTCTACAAAAATTAGGTTATTCCAATAAATAATCGTATATTTGCAGTCGAAATTAATAATTTAAAAAGAATAGAAAATGAAAAAGCTTATTTTAATGTTGATGCTTTGCGCACCAATGACAATGATGGCTCAGAAATTTGGCAAGGTAAATACTCAGCAGATTATGCAGTCTTTGCCAGATGTTGCTAAGGCTAATGGCGAGATGGAAGCTCTTCAGAAGCAAAAGGAGAACGACCTCAAGGCTATGCAGGACGAGTTCAACCGTAAGGCTGATGAGTATCAGAAAGGTCAGAGCACAATGAATGCTACTGCTAAGCAGCAAAAGGAGACTGAGTTGCAGACTCTTCAGCAGAAGATTCAGCAGGCTTATCAGGATGGTCAGCAGGAGTTGCAGAAGAAGAGCAACGAGTTGATGCAGCCTATCGTTGCTAAGGTTCGTACTGCTATCGAGGCAGTGGGTAAGGCAGGTAACTATACTTACATCTTCGAGGATGGTGCTGCTGTCTACACAGGTACCAACGTAGTGGATGTTACCAAGGAGGTACAGTCTAAGATTAAGTAATATCTAGCAGTATCAAGATATAAAGGGCAGGCACAAGTGCTTGCCCTTGTTTCTCATTATACATTATTATAAAAAGGCATTCTCATGAAGAAAAAATTATTCTTGTATCTCGTGTTGGCTCTTATGCCTGCGATGACATTTGCTCAGCAGGAAGCTTCTGCTGTTCAGCAAACTTTGCGTTTTGGATATTTCAGCTTTGATGAGGTCTTTCATACTATGCCTGGTTATGCGATAGCCAAGCATAATATGGACGATTTGCGTGCAAAGTATGATGCCGAGACCCAACGTGTGGAAAATGAGTTCAATGAGAAGTATGAGGAATTCTTGGAAGGCCAGCGCTCTTTTGCTCCTACCATTTTGGAGAAGCGTCAGGCAGAGCTTCGTGAGTTGATGGAGAAGAATATGGCGTTCAAGGCAGAAGCACAGCGTCTTCTCAAACAGGCTGAGTCTGAAGCTTATGCGCCATTGAAAAATAAAATCAACACAGTCGTACAGAAGATTGGCAATATCAAGGGATACGCTTTTGTATTAAACACAGACAACAATTCTGTTCCTTATGTCAATGCTTCGATGGGAGAGGATATTACTAAATTAATAAAGGAGAACGTGAAATGATGTTGCCTTCTGCTCCTGGTCCTATTGGAATCTTTGATTCTGGATATGGTGGGTTGACAATTCTGCACGGTCTTCGTCAGGTGTTGCCACAATACGATTATATGTATTTGGGCGACAATGCCCGTGCTCCTTACGGCTCACGCTCTTTTGAGGTGGTGTATAAGTTTACTCGTCAGGCAGTGTTGAAGCTCTTTTCTATGGGGTGCCATTTGGTTATCTTGGGATGCAACACTGCATCGGCCAAGGCTTTGCGCTCTATCCAGTTGCGTGATATTCCAGAGTTGGATCCAGAAAGAAGAGTACTGGGTATCATCCGTCCTACGGCTGAGGTCATCGGCACGATCACGAAGAGTAACCATGTGGGCTTGCTTGCTACGGAAGGAACTATCAATAGTGGGAGCTATAACTTGGAAATCGCTAAGTTTTGGCCTGATATCCAGGTGAGTGGGGTGGCATGTCCTTTATGGGCTGCTATTGTCGAGGCAAATGAGGCGGATAGTCCTGGCGCTGATTACTTTGTCAAGAAGCGTATCGACCAGTTGATGAGAAAAGATAAGGATATTGATACTATCATCTTAGGATGCACGCACTATCCGTTGCTGATGAATAGCATTGTGAAAAACCTTCCCGACGGTGTGCGGGTTGTGCCACAAGGAGAATATGTTGCCAATAGCTTAAAAGATTATCTGAAGCGCCATCCTCAGATGGAACGAAATATCACCCAAAAGGGTACCTGTCAATATCTTACAACCGAAAGTGAGGAAAAATTTAAAGAGTCTGCACAGATCTTCCTCCATGAAAAGGTGGATGTGAAGCATGTGGACTTGGAATAAATGACAAATTATAAATTAGAAATTATGCAAGAAACAAGACAAAACCGCATATCAAGACTGTTGCAAAAGGAGTTGAGTCTCATTTTCCAGTCTCAGACTCGTATGATGCATGGTGTCATGGTTAGCGTGACAAAGGTAAAGGTCAGCCCAGATCTCAGTATCTGTACTGCCTATCTCAGTGTATTCCCTTCGGAAAAGGGTGAGGAAATCCTGAAGAATATTATCGCCAACGAGAAAACCATTCGTTATGACTTGGGTAAAAAGGTGAGAAACCAGTTGCGAATTATCCCAGAATTGCGTTTCTTCCTTGATGATAGCTTGGATTATTTGGAGCGTATCGACGAACTCTTGAAAAAGTAAAAACTTTTAAAGGTAAAAAAGTAAAAAGGTAAAATAATAGGAGTCAAAGGGTAAAATGAATTTTCCGTTTTTTATAGCTCGTAGATACCTCTTCTCTAAGAAGAGCACGCATGTTATTAATGTGATAAGTGCCATTTCCGTCATTGGTGTGGCAGTGGCTACTATGGCATTGGTGATTGTATTGAGCGTGTTTAATGGCTTTCATGACTTGGTGGCTTCGCTCTTTACCAATTTCGACCCTCAGCTCAAAGTGATGCCTGTGCAGGGCAAGACAGCGCCTTGCGATGATCCTATCCTGACTGAGATTCGCAACTTACCTCAAGTGGATGTAGCCACGGAGACGGTGGAAGACCAAGCTTTGGCAATCTATCAAGATCATCAGGCAATGGTCATGGTGAAAGGTGTGGACGACAATTTCCCTGAGCTATCCCATATCACGGATATCCTCTATGGAGATGGGACTTTCTCGCTTCATGCTGCTAATCTGGAATATGGAACTGTGGGCATACGGTTGGCCCAAACCTTAGGATTGAGTGCCCAATGGAACGGATTTCTTAAGATTTATGCACCGAAGAAAGAAGGGCAGCTGGACATGAGCAATCCGGGGGATGGCTTTGTGGTCGATTCTCTTAATTCTCCAGGTGTGTTGTTCTCAGTGCGCCAATCGAAATATGATAAGAATTATATCATAACTTCTGTAGCTTTCGCTCGTAATCTCTTTGGGCAGCAAGGTATGCTTTCTGCTCTAGAACTCCGTCTCAAGGAAGGAAGTGACCTCGATGCAGTGAAGGCGCAGATGCAGCAGATTGCTGGCGCCAAGTACAAGGTGCTCGATCGTTTTGAACAACAAGAAGATACATTCAAGATTATGTCCATAGAGAAGATGATAGCTTATCTCTTCTTGACTTTTATCTTGGTAGTGGCATGTTTCAATATCATAGGATCATTGTCAATGCTGATTATCGACAAGAAAGATGATGTGGTGACGTTGCGAAACTTAGGAGCCTCTGACAAGCAAATCACGCATGTATTCCTTTTTGAAGGTAGAATGATTTCGGTGATTGGTGCTGTTGTGGGTATTGGTATCGGATTGTTGCTTTGTCTGCTCCAACAAGAGTATGGCTTTGTAAAGCTCGGCACATCGGAGGGATCCTTCATTGTGGATGCTTATCCTGTGAGTGTGCATTACACTGATGTCGCAATCATCTTTGTTACTGTAATCGCTGTGGGATGGCTTGCCGTTTGGTATCCTGTGAGATACCTTAGCAAGCGATTGCTTAGTTAGGAAAATATGATTTATAAAGTATAAAAAATCCGATTCTTTCTGCTGAAGAACCGGATTTTTTTATTTAGGCGCAGGCTTGTGCTTTATTTCTTTCTAATTAGTGTCAGACCATCTCTTAATGGTAAAATAACAACTTCCACACGAGAATCGTTGGCTATGAAGTCGTTAAACTTACGGATTCCTTGTGTCTGGTGGTCTCGGTCGTAAGCTGGATCTACAACATGCCCATCCCACAGGGTATTGTCGGCAAGAATGTATCCACCGGGGTTTAGGATGCTGAGCACCATCTCATAGGTTTCTAGATAAGTGCGCTTGTCGCCATCCACGAAGGCCATGTCAAACATGACGCCTAGTTTGGGTGCCTCTACGTTGGCATCACCAATGCGAAAGTCAATCTTGTCAGCCACGTCAGAACCTTCAATCCATGGACGGGTGAAGTCTTCCATCTCGTCATTAATCTCAAAAGTATATAATTTGCCACCCTCTTGCAGACCTTGCGCCATACAGATGGCGCTGTATCCACTGAAAGTGCCTACTTCTAATATGTTTCGGGGACGAATCATTTCTACGAGCATTTTCAAGAATCTGCCTTGTATGTGCCCACTAGCCATACGACCATGGATGGTGTGAATGTTGGTGGCACGATAAAGACGGTAGAGGTAATCTCCTTCAGGCTCGATATGCTGGCAGATGTATTTGTCAATGAGTTCAGTCTCTGTCATGTTATTTTTGAGCTAGAATGCCAGCGATAGCAAGGTCGTAAGAGGCAAGTCCGAAACCACAGATAACTCCCAGACAAGCACATGAGATGTAAGAATGATGGCGGAATTCCTCTCGTTTGTGAACATTAGAGATATGAACTTCCACTACTGGAGACTTCAAACTGCGAATGCAGTCTTGTAAAGCGATGCTCGTGTGGGTGTAAGCACCTGCATTCAATACAATACCGTCGTAGGAGAAGCCTACTTCTTGCAATTTGTTGATAAGCTCACCCTCGATGTTGCTCTGATAGTATTCTATTTCTACATCAGGGTATTTGGCTTTCAATTCAGGTAGATAACTCTCAAAAGAATTACTGCCATAGATGCCTGGCTCTCGAACGCCAAGTAGATTTAAGTTCGGTCCGTTGATGATTTGTATCTTCATATCAAATAATTTTTGTAACTTTGCCGGCAAAGGTAAGAATAAAAATGGAAATAGACAAGAAATCACAACCAGAATTTGTAAAGAACTATATGAGATACCTCAAGTTGGAGCGAAATTATTCTTCCAACACATTGGAAGCTTATCGCCACGACTTGCAATATCTCTTGGAATATGTGGAGCAGGAAGGATTGGAATTGTTGTATGTGAAGCTAGAGAATTTGCAGACATTCTCAGCTTCTCTTCATGACAAAGGAATCAAGCCTCGCTCGCAGGCACGCATTTTGAGTGGTGTACGTTCATTTTATAAGTTCTTGGTACTCGATGACTATATTCAGGACGATCCTACGGAATTGCTGGAATCGCCTCAGATAGGTATGCATCTGCCTGAATATTTGACGACAAAGGAAGTGGATATGCTAGAGGCTGCCATTGATTTGTCGAAATGGGAGGGGCGGCGCAACAAAGCTATTGTCGAGGTGCTCTTTTCGTGTGGCTTACGTGTGTCGGAATTGGTGAATCTCAAGTTGAGTGACATCTTTGAGGAAGAGAAATTCATACGCGTGTTGGGCAAAGGTAATAAAGAACGTTTGGTGCCCATCTCGCATGTTGCGCTAGAGCAGTTGCATTATTGGTATATGGACCGTAATCTGATGAAAATCAAACCTGGTGAGGAGGACTATGTGTTCTTGAATCGTCGTGGAGCTCATCTCACTCGTACAATGATTCTCATCATGATTAAGCGAGCCGCTCTGGATGCTGGTATCCAGAAAACGATTTCTCCCCATACTTTGCGTCATAGTTTTGCTACAGCTCTTCTCAAGGGTGGTGCCGATCTACGTGTCATTCAGGCTCTTTTGGGGCATGAGGATATAGGTACAACTGAAGTCTATACGCATCTTGAGACCTCCGATTTACGAGAGGCAATCCTTTGCCATCATCCACGAAATATCCCTAAAACGCAAGGTAATGACCTGTGAGAAATTGAAGGACAGCACTTTTTTATAGGTCTGTCGGACTTTTTAACGGCAAAAAGCGGTAAATATGGAAAATAATGCGTAACTTTGCAGCCGCAAATTAAAGATATATCAATAAATAAGAAAAATATGGCATATTTGTTTTCATCAGAATCAGTTTCTGAAGGACATCCAGATAAGGTCTCTGATCAGATTTCGGACGCATTACTCGATCAATTCTTGGCTTACGATGAGCATGCTCATTGCGCCATTGAGACATTCTGTACTACGGGTCAGGTAGTCATCATGGGTGAGGTTCGCTCCAATGTGTATGTTGACTTACAGACCATCGCTCGTAATACCATCAAAAAGATAGGTTATACCAAGTCGGAATACCAGTTTGATGGCGATTCTTGCGGCATTCTTACCGCTATTCATGAGCAAAGTGATGACATCAATCGTGGTGTGAGCCGTGAGGAAGATGAGAATCAGGGTGCGGGTGACCAGGGTATGATGTTTGGTTATGCAACCAATGAAACCGATAATTACATGCCTGTGTCACTCGACTTGGCACAGATTATCATGAAGGAGCTGGCTGCCATTCGCAAGGAGGGTAAGGTGATGACTTATCTTCGTCCAGACTCTAAGAGTCAGGTCACTATCGAATACTCTGACGATAACATTCCTCAGCGCATTGACACCATCGTGGTTTCTACTCAGCATGATGACTTCATCAAGAAGGCAGATGGGAAGGACGACGATGAGGCAATGTTGGCTAAAATTCGTGAAGATGTTATCCATATCTTGATTCCACGTGTAAAAGCTCAGTTGAGTGACAAGGTGTTGGCTCTCTTCAATGACGATATTAAGTATTTCGTCAATCCAACAGGTAAGTTTGTTATTGGTGGTCCTCATGGAGATACAGGTCTTACTGGTCGTAAGATCATCGTAGATACTTATGGTGGTAAGGGCGCACATGGTGGTGGTGCCTTCTCTGGTAAGGACTCTAGCAAGGTGGACCGTTCGGCTGCTTATGCCACTCGTTATATTGCCAAGAATATGGTGGCAGCTGGGGTGGCAGACGAGATGTTGGTACAGGTAAGTTATGCAATCGGTGTGGCTGAGCCTGTGAGCATTTATGTGAATACCTATGGTCGTAGCCATGTCAATATGACGGATGGTGAGATAGCCCAAAAGATTGCCGAGATGTTCGATCTTCGTCCGAAGGCTATTGAGCGCCAGTTGAAACTTCGTCAACCAATGTTCCTTGAAACGGCTGCTTATGGACACATGGGACGTAAAAATGAAATCGTAGAAAAAACATTCACCAGTCGTTATCATGATACAAAGGTCATGCAGGTGGAATTGTTTACTTGGGAAAAGTTAGATAAGATAGAAGAAATCAAGAAGGAGTTTGGACTCTAAGAATGATTCAATTAGAAGATTCCATATCAACGGTTCCTGCTGATGAGGAGGCATCTCTGCAGGAGATCCAGCATAGCGGCCAGCTCACACCTAAGAAGGTGTTGAGCTGGCTGCCTAAGAATGCTACCCCTGAACAGCAAGACTCTATGATTCAGGCTCATTTTCAACCTGAACCCATCCATTGGAGTTCAATGCCCGATACGCTGCATTTGCCTGGGCATTTGCCGGGTAAAAGTTTTCGCAATGTGAGCTTGCCACAATATTATCGTGAGTCTTTTTTCTCGAAAGATTCCCTTTTTCATCCAGAGTTGAGGGGAGGACGCTTAGGAGTGGCAGGTGATCCTGTGCCTTATACGGTGGCAGGTGACAACTTTGTGACGAGCTTGCTGTTGTTTTGTTTCATATTGGCATGTGTGGCATTCTCCAAGTCTCGCCAGTTTATCATTCGCCAATCTCGTATGTTCTTCCGTACACCGAGCCAAGGTACTACTGTTATCACGGAAACCTCTAATGAGTTGCGTTTTCAGTTGTTCTTGGTGTTGCAAACTTGTCTGTTGGTGGCAATTGGTTATTTCATGTATTCTCGCGCCTCCATCAGCGACACATTCACCATCGACCAGTATCTAGTCATTAGTATGTACGCTGGTTTCGTGGCGAGCTATTTCTTGTTGAAAACTGTGCTCTATACGGTGATGGGATGGGTGTTCTTTGATAGGAAAAAAAATGAACAATGGTTGAAGTCATATCTCTTCCTAACGTCGAGTGAAGGGGTACTACTTTTCCCAGCTATCATGCTCATGACATATTTCAATTTTTCTCTGCAAGCAGCTGTCATTTATGCATTGATTGTGCTAGGATTAGTTAAAATATTGTCATTTTATAAGAGCTATATCATCTTTTTTAGAAGAAAGGGCGCTTTTTTGCAAATAATTTTGTACTTTTGTGCCATCGAAGTAATACCACTCTTTGCCTTATGGGGTGGATTGGTGTTGATGAGTCATTATTTGAAAATAAACTTTTAAGACAAAAATGATAAAAAAAATTTTAGTTTCTCAGCCAAAACCTGCAAGTGAGAAATCACCTTATTATGATATTGAGAAAGAATACGGTGTGGAATGTGTATTTCGCCCATTCTTTAAGGTTGAGGGACTTACAGCAAAGGAATTCCGTCAGCAGAAAATCAACTTGCTTGACTATACAGCAGTCGTTTTCACTTCTCGCCATGCTGTGGATAATTATTTCAAGTTGGCAAAGGAAATGCGTATCACGATTCCTGAGGATATGAAGTATTTTTGTGTGATTGAGACAATTGCCCTTTATATTCAGAAATATGTGCAATATCGTAAGCGCAAGGTGTTCTTTGGCGATACAGGTAAGATTGATGGCTTGATACCACAAATGAGCCGTCATAAGACAGAAAAATACCTCGTGCCATTGAGCAGTGTTCATAATGACGACATAAAGAACTTACTCGATGAGAAGAATTTGAAGCATACAGAGTGTGTGATGTATCGCACTGTGAGCAACGATTTCACCGAGGAAGAAATCAAAAACTTCGACTATGATATGATGGTGTTCTTCAGCCCTACTGGTGTGAAGGCATTGAAAAAGAACTTCCCAGACTTCAAGCAGGGTGATATTGCTTTGGGTGCTTTTGGTCCAGCTACCGCCAAAACTGTGGCAGATGAGGGACTTCGTCTTGATTTGGAGGCTCCAACTAAGGAGAATCCTTCTATGACTGGAGCTTTGAAAGACTATCTGGCGAAGCATAATAAATAAGATTGATGCAAGACAATAAAGATTATACTCTATCCAAAGGAGAAAGGTTGTGCCGCAAGAAGCTAATCGATCATCTCTTCTTAGACCGTGCATATAGCAAAAAGGAATGGCCTATCAGGGTGGTGTATCAAGTTGTCAAGAGAAAAAGCATCAAGGAATCACAGGTGGAAATCCTAGTGAGTGTTTCGAAACGCTTCTTCAAGCGTGCAGTGAAACGAAACTTGGTGAAACGCCAGATACGTGAAGCTTATCGCAAGAACAAGGAACTTGTCACACAGCCGATGGAGGAAACACTAGAGGCAAAGCTACTGATTGCTTTCTTGTGGCAAAGCGATAAAGTGCGTCCTACTGAAGATATAGAGAAAATGGTGACCTCTCTCTTGCAGAAAGTTGGAGAGCATGTTCATCTCGTAACAAAGGAAAACGAGCAATGGAAGGAATTCGCTTACTAGGTCAGTGGATACAGAAGTTGTTGACGTGGATGCTTGTGTTGCCAATCCTGTTTTATCAGAAATGCATCACGCCCTATACTCCTCCTTCTTGTCGCTTTCAACCCACTTGCTCAGAATATGCTCGGCAAGCTATTTTAAAGCATGGGCCTTTCAAAGGGCTGGCTTTAGCAGTCTGGCGAATACTTAGATGCAATCCATGGGGTGGTTCGGGTTATGACCCCGTGCCGTAAGTTTCCGAAGGTGATTCGGGCCCCTTTACCTATTATATAATATATAACAATCTCATTCGATGGCAAAAAACTTTGTTGAAGAATTGAAATGGCGTGGTATGCTGGCTCAGATGATGCCAGGTACAGAGGAATACCTCAACACCCACATGGTGTCTGCTTATCTTGGTACTGACCCTACCGCAGACTCTCTCCATATCGGTCACCTTTGTGGTATCATGATGTTGCGCCACTTGCAGCGTTGTGGTCATAAGCCTTATCTCCTCGTGGGTGGTGCCACAGGTATGATTGGCGATCCTTCTGGTAAGAGCCAGGAGCGTAATCTTCTCGACTCAGAGACTCTCTATCATAATCAGGAAGCTATCAAGAAACAGGTTTCTAAGTTCCTCGACTTCGATGGCACTGAGCCTAACAAGGCTGAGATGGTGAACAACTACGACTGGATGAAGGACTTTACTTTCCTTGATTTCGCTCGTGAGGTGGGTAAGCACATCACAGTCAACTATATGATGGCGAAGGATAGCGTGCAGAAGCGCTTGAATGGTGAGGCTCGTGACGGATTGTCATTCACCGAGTTTACTTATCAGTTGCTTCAGGGATATGACTTCCTCTATCAGTATCAGAAGTATGGCGTTCGTCTTCAGTTGGGTGGTAACGACCAATGGGGTAACATGACCACAGGTACAGAGTTGATTCATCGTACTCTCGGCAATGACGCAGAGTGCTTCTGCTTGACTTGTCCTTTGATTACCAAGGCTGACGGAAAGAAGTTCGGTAAGACAGAGAGTGGTAACATCTGGTTGGATCGCAACCGCACCACTCCTTATGCATTCTATCAGTTCTGGCTCAATGTGAGCGATGAAGACGCAGAGAAGTACATAAAGATTTTTACCGATCTTGATAAGGAGACGATTGATGCACTCGTAGAAGAGCACAAGCAAGATCCTGGTCGTCGTGTACTTCAGAAGCGCTTGGCAGAGGAAGTAACTGTAATGGTTCACTCAAAGGAAGACCTGGACATGGCTGTTGCAGCTAGCAACATCCTCTTTGGCAAGGCTACCAAGGAGAATCTTGCACAACTTGACGAGGCTACACTCAACGATGTGTTCGCCAACGTTCCTCACTACGATCTTGATAAGAATTTGCTCGGTGGTACAGCTGTAGATCTTTTCAATCAGGAAGGCATGCAGATTTTCCCAAGCAAGAGTGAGATGCGCAAGCTCGTAAAGGGTGGCGGTGTTTCTCTCAACAAGGAAAAACTCGCAGCATTCGATCAAGTGGTAACTGCTGATGATTTGATAGACGGTAAGTATCTCTTGGTTCAGAAAGGTAAGAAGAATTATTATCTGATTACAGTGAAATAAGTACTTTAAGCATGGTGAAGAAACCTAAAATGGGAGTTTTTTACACGAAAAATGCAAAAAGTATTAAAATAATTTGGTAGTGGAGAAAAAATCCACTACCTTTGCAGTCGGTTTGATTGTCCTATGGTGTAATGGTAGCACTACAGTTTTTGGTTCTGTCAGTGGTGGTTCGAATCCGCCTGGGACAACAATCGCAAAATAACCCTTCAAGTCTTCACGGATTTGAAGGGTTATTTTGTTTATAGACGAAATGTAATAGTATATTCATATGTTGTAAGAAAGAAGCTTATGCAAGAGTTTGAAGAGTTGTTTTTGCGTTATTATCGTCCACTATGTTTGTATGCTACTCATTATCTCCATGATATAGAGGAGTCTGAGGACGTTGTGCAAGATTGTTTTGTGCGTATGTTAAGCTCTTCTTCTTTTCAGCCTACACATCCTCAAGCTTTTCTATATTTAACAGTAAGGAATGCTTGCATTGATAGGTTGCGTCGGAAAATACCTATCGACCAAACCATTTCTCCTTCTGATTTGACGGGTGTAATCTCTGATGAAGATGCACAGGAACGGTCTTATCAAGAGGCGGAATTGTGGACTGCCATTGAGCAATTGCCAGAACGCTGTCGGGAAATCTTTTTGATGAGCAAGCGTGATGGTATGACTTATGGAGAAATAGCCGAAGAGCTAACTCTCTCGGTAAAAACTGTAGAACATCAGGTGTCGAAAGCTTTAAAAATACTTAGAAATAAGCGAGGTGATATCTATTATGTCATTTTGTTGCTATAATTTTTCAAAATGGCATAGGGGTATTTCTCGCTTTTTGCGTTATATCCATGAAGAACGAAGAAGGATAGGGACATAAAACTAATGGATATAATAAAAGACAAAGAATAAAATGACAAGGAAAAGATTTACATTATTGCTTTCGATTCTGATGTTGATGGTGGTGGAAGTATGTGCCACCACCATCCGCCAACAGATGGAATGGTTGCATCAGGCAAGAAAAATTAATTTCGTTTATGATGCATCATTAGATGTGGGTGGACAGTATAATGGACCAGACATCAAGCAAATGCCGGTGAAGAAAGCTTTGAAGACGTTGTTTCAAAAAACAGATATTGAATATAAAATCACTGCGAACTATGTGATATTGAAGCGAAAACAAACACAGCAACAAATATCTACATCTCACACGAATATAAGTCACAAAGTTCAGCAGAATCAGCGTCGCCATACTCTCAGCGGATACGTCCGTGACGAGAATGGCGAGTCGCTGATTAATGCCACGGTCTATGACTTGGCTCATGGTATGGGTACAACCACCAATGAATATGGCTTTTATTCTCTTACGTTGCCAGAAGGTGAGCACCAGTTGCGCTTTTCTTATGTGGGCTATGCGGATAAGGTGGAGAAAATGAGTCTTACGAAAGATATACATTGCAATGTGTCACTCAGCATGGATAGCAAACTTCCTGAGGTGGTTGTGGATGGTGATCTCAATTCGCCTCTTCTCACTACCCAGACTGGTAAGCGTTCTTTTTCGAATAAAGACATCAAGACAGAATTCTCCTTGATGTCTTCGCCTGATGTGGTTAAGACCTTGCAACGTGTGAGTGGTGTAGCAGAAGGTCAAGAGCTGGCAAGTGGACTTTATGTACATGGAGGCAATGGTGACGAGAACTTGTTTTTGATAGATGGCACACCTCTTTATAATACGAATCATGCCTTGGGACTTTTTTCCAGTTTCAATGCCGATGTGGTGAAAAACGTTGATTTCTACAAAAGTGGTTTTCCTGCTAGATATGGAGGTAGGCTGTCATCGGTTGTCGATGTGCGTACGGAGGATGGCAACTTAAACCATTTCCATGGAGCTTATCGTATAGGCTTGTTGGATGCCAGCTTGCAGTTGGAAGGGCCTATCATCAAGGGAAAGACCTCTTATAATATAGGTATGCGTCGTTCTTGGATGGACTTGCTTTCCCGTCCCTTGACGAAAGCCCTTTCAGATAAGGATGATAAACTCACCATTGGTTATTATTTCATGGATTTGAATGCTAAGGTTACCCATCGTTTCAATAATCGTTCGAAAATAGACCTCAGTATCTATCATGGAAAGGATAGTTGGGATGTGAAGGATGACATGGATGATAGTAAGTCTGATAACTACCAACAGGGTAGTGGTTATGACAAAGAATTAACGAAGACACAACTGAATTGGGGCAACTTCAATGTGGCTCTTAATTGGAACTATCTCTTCTACCCAAAACTCTTTGCTAACTTTACGGCAGTCTATACGCACAATCGTTCCAAGCTTTATTCCTTGGATGATGATCGCTATGTATATTCTTGGCGTGATAGTGTACCTACATCCGTCACTCACTTGGAGCATGGCTATACATCCACCATTTATGATGCAGGTTATCGCATGGCTTTTGATTTTCGTCCGAATCCTCTCCATCATATTCGTTTCGGTAGTGACTATACCATGCATCGTTTTCATCCACAAACCTCCATGCAGTTGGATTATGCAGGATCTGAGGGAAGCGGGTATATCAATATGGATACGATTCGTGTGAATAGTAGCAATCGGCATATGGCACATGAGTGGTCTGTATATGCAGAGGATGAGATGTATATCAGCAAGAAATGGAGCTTGGATGCAGGCTTTAATATGGGCCTTTTTCATGTCAATGGCAAGAACTTTTTCAATATAGATCCTCGCTTTGCCTTGAAATATCAGTTGAGCAATGAGGTGTCGCTGAAGGCTTCTTTCACCCAAATGACTCAGTATGTGCATAAGATTTCGAATAGTTATTTGGACTTGCCTACAGATTATTGGGTGCCTACCACGGCTTCGCTCAAGCCAATGCGCTCTTATCAAATAGCTGCAGGTATTTATGCGCAGCCCAATCGCCATTGGATTCTTTCGCTCGAAGGATATTATAAACAATCTAGGCACTTGTTGCAATATAGCAGTTGGATAGGTGTGGAACCTCCTGCAGAAAATTGGGATGCACAGGTGATGGATGGCAAGGGCTTGTTTTATGGAGTGGAGGCGGATGCTACCTATCGCACCAATCACCTGACTTTGAGTGGGGCTTATACACTTTCGTGGAATAAACGCAAGTATGATGAATTTTACCAGGACTGGTATTATGATAAGTTTGACAATCGCCATAAGTTAAATCTCTCATTGCGATATGCTTTCAATAAGAAGGTGAGTTGCTTTGCGGTCTGGAATTATCATACGGGCAACCACGCTACGGTTCCAACCCAGTTAGCTGCATATCCTAGTTTGCCTGGGGAGGGAAATAAGTATTCTTGGGGATGGTGGAATGAGGCTCGATATGTCTATGCCATCCCAAACAACTTGACGCTTCCTGCCTATCATCGCTTAGACTTGGGCTTTGACTTCCGTCATGTTACCAAGCATGGGCATGAGCGCGTCTGGAACTTGAGTATCTATAATGCCTATTGTCATCTGAACTCCATGTATGTGAAAGTGGATTATGATGAGAAGACACAACGATTCACGGCGAAGAACAAGGGATTTATTCCGATTCTTCCATCATTCAGTTATACGATTAAATTTTAAAGAAGAATGAAAGGTATGAATATATTTATAAAATGGGGACTTGGACTCGCCTTGGTGTGTTTGGCTTTCGTCTCATGTAAGGATGATTTTGATGTGGAGAAACTGCAAGATTCGCCTCGCTTGGTGGTTTATTGTTTTCCTACGGAGGGTGATACTACGCTTATTGCCGTAACGAAGAGCCTGCCTATTGCTTCTTTCAAGGGTGATAAGGATGTGCAATCTCATGAGAAAGTTGATGCTCATATTATATATAAGGTGAATGGAGTGGAGTGTCCTGTGAAGCGAATCGAAAACAAACAGGAGGCACAGCTCTTTACGGAATCAAAAAATGATTGGGCCTTGGAAAATTTAGTGGGACAATATTATGCTGTTGGTAAACAGAAAGAAGGAGACAAGGTATCTTTGGAGGCATCAGCAGAGGGATGTTCTACCGTTTCTGCTTCAACTTATATTCCTGGCAAGGTGAATGTGAAGTTGGGTGAGGTACGTCTTGAAGAGAAGTCCACTGATGGGGATTCATATGTGGATAAGTTGGAAGCAAGTTTCCAAGACGATGCTTCTGCGGAAGATTATTATTTTGTGAAGGTGAAATATAAAAGTAAGGGTGGCTTTGCCATGGGGATTGCCAAGGATAAGGAGACTTCGCTAGATACCGTTTACGTTTATCAATCTTATGAATATTATGAGTTGAAGGACGATTATTCTTGGAATTTTGACAGCTTGTTTTGGTATGTTAGTAGCAGGTCTTTGCAAACAGCCAGTGAGCCTATCTTGAATAAGAAAACCAAGTTGGATGAGGACTTTGGTATAGATGATTATGATTTTTATGATAACGCGTATATCTTTAATGATCGTATGATCAATGGCAGAAACTATACACTCCATTTGGAAGCAGATTATGGTTCGTATGGGAATTATTATGACCATAACTTCGATTGGACTACTGTTTTTGGATGCACTTATGTTGTAGAGTTGTATAAAATAACTCCAGAATACTATCGTTTCCTAAAAAGTATAGATGATGCGCAAAGCAATAGTTGGGCAGATGCTGGTTTGATGCAAGTAACACCTACTTATTCGAATGTGAGAGGAGGATTTGGGGTTGTTGCGGGTTATCAGGTAAGCTCTGGTTCTAAGTATTTCGAACCATCCGGAAATGGTGGACTATATACAAAATAAGATACGCTAGGGTAAGAATCGTATGCTTAAAATAGGGAGGAATAAGAATGGATATAAATAAGAAGGAACTGGATTTTGTGCTTCGATATTTTCAGTCGGGCAAGTTGGATACTCAAAAGGCTTTGCATAAAGTGAAGGCAAGGGCAGGGGTTCCTGTCGTGAATGTGGAGGAGAAATCTTCTGCTAGGATTCTACGTATGAAAGGTCTTCGTTGGTTGGCGGTGGCTGCATCTGTCGCTGTGTTGCTCGTGGTTGGTGCTTATACTTTGTTGCAACCAAAGAGGATTGAACTGAAAACAGCAGGGCAGGTGGCAGTCTATCATTTGCCTGATGGAACGAAGGTGACTCTCTCGCCTTTCTCTTCTCTTTCTTATCGGGAGGACAACTGTAGGAAGGTGGATATGAAAGGTTGTGCCTATTATCAGGTGAAGCATGATGAGCAGCATCCTTTTGATGTGATAGGAGAACGTGGGCATGTGCGTGTATTGGGAACCCAGTTTATGGTTGATGAGAGAACGAATGCGCCTGAAGTGATGGTGACTAGTGGCAAGGTGTTGTTTGCTGCTCGTGATTCAAAGGAAGGGATTTTCTTGACCAAAGGTAAGCGAGCAAGGCTTTTGGAAGGAGCTGAAAAACCTGAGTTGATGGCTAGGTATGATGTCAATGACGTGGCATGGGCTACCCATCGTTTGCATTTCGACAATGCTCCTTTAACCGAGGTCTTGGAGGAATTGGGTAAGCTGTCTGGCAAACAATATACTATGTCAGATAACTCGAAACGCTTGACGGGTGATTTCGACACGGATTCATTGCCAGAGGTGATTCATATCATAGAAGAGACTTTAGGCGTAACAATTCGACAAAAGTAGTCTATAAAATGAGAAAATAAGTAAAAAGTAACCATCTTTCGTATTATAAAAAGATGATAATTAAAAAGTTTTTGTATCTTTGCAACTGAAAGGCGATAAGAAAAACGCCTAGAAGCAAGCAGAACAAATCAAACTATAAACATATAGAAGTATGGACTTTAACAAACTATTCTCATTGGAGGGTAAGGTAGCCCTCGTAACAGGTGCCGCTTATGGTATCGGTTTCGCTATCGCTGAGGCTTATGCCAAGGCTGGTGCAAAGATTGCTTTCAACTGCCGTAGCCAGCATCACATGGATCAGGCTTTGGCTGACTATAAGGCTAAGGGTATTGATGCCAAAGGTTATATCTGCGATGTAACCGACGAAGAGCAGGTAAAAAAGATGGTAGCCGATATAGAGAAGGAACTCGGCGTTATCGACATCTTGGTCAACAATGCAGGTATCATCAAGCGTATTCCTATGACAGAGATGAGTGTTGATGAATTCAAGCAGGTTGTCGATATCGATCTTACTGCTCCATTCATAGTTTCAAAGGCAGTTATCCCTGGTATGATTAAGAAGGGACATGGCAAGATTATCAACATCTGCTCTATGATGAGTGAATTGGGCCGTGAGACTGTTTCTGCATACGCTGCTGCCAAGGGTGGCTTGAAGATGTTGACGCGCAACATCTGTTCAGAGTATGGTGAGTACAATATCCAGTGTAATGGTTTAGGTCCTGGTTATATTGCAACTCCACAGACTGCACCTTTGCGTGAGCGTCAGCCAGATGGTAGCCGTCATCCATTCGATAGCTTCATTTGTGCAAAGACTCCTGCAGGTCGCTGGTTAGACCCAGAGGAGTTGGAAGGCCCAGCCGTATTCTTGGCATCAGATGCTTCTAACGCCGTAAACGGTCATATCCTCTATGTAGATGGTGGTATCTTGGCTTATATTGGTAAGCAGCCAAAGTAAAGAATACTCTAGATAAACAAAAGAGGGCAACCCGATCGGGTTGCCCTTAATTTTTTAGAAATAATCTTTTACAATTATTTGTTAATTGCCTCTGCAAGCTCAGCGCCAGCCTTAAACTTAGCTACCTTCTTTGCGGCAATCTGGATCTTCTCTTTTGTAGCTGGGTTGATACCCTCACGAGCAGGACGCTCATTTACGCTGAAAGTACCGAAGCCTACCAACTGGATCTTATCACCAGCGATGAGAGCCTCTTTGAGTGCTACAACTGTAGCGTTGAGAGCCTTCTTTGCGTCTTCCTTGCTAATGCCAGCACCAGCAGAAATCTTGTCGATCAATTCTGTCTTGTTCATAATTTTACTTTATTAAATGATTAATATATTGATTTCGAAGTAATTTTGCCTACAAATATAGGATATTCCTTTTAAATTTCAAACAAAAAAAGCAGAAAAGTGATGAAATTATTGAAAATTAAGTGTAATATGCTCTTTTTTTAGTGTTTTCACGGATATTTTTAGTAATTTTGCCCCCAAATTTTAAAAATAAAGGAGATTTTGTTATGCGCAATATACCAATCGTAACGAAGAATTTGTTGATAGTGAATGTACTAGCTTTCCTTATCACCTATGTGGTAGGTAAGGATGCCAGCGGTAATTATGCACTGACCGACCCTTTGGGACTCCATTTTTTCTTGGCGTCAGACTTTCATTTCTACCAACTTTTCACTTATATGTTCATGCATGGAGGTTTTGAGCATATTATCTTCAATATGTTTGCTCTTTGGATGTTTGGATGTGTAGTGGAAAGAGTATGGGGATCTAAGAAATTCCTTTTTTATTACATAGCATGTGGTGTGGGAGCAGGACTTTTCCAGGAAGCAGCCCAGTATATTTCATACTTGGTAAACGGTTTGGCTTCTTATGATTTTGTGAGCTTGGGAGGCATGCGAATTCCTATGGGAGAGTATCTTAATCAATGGACCACGGTAGGTGCTTCGGGAGCCATCTATGCTATCTTGTTAGCTTTTGGTATGATTTTCCCAGAAGAACGTATCTTCATATTCCCTCTGCCAATACCTATCAAGGCAAAGTTCTTTGTCATTGGATATGCAGCCATCGAGCTTTTCTCTGCCATTGCTACAACAGGTGATGGTGTGGCTCATATCGCTCACTTGGGGGGGATGGTATTTGGTTTCTTCATGATTCGCTATTGGCGTAAGCAAGTGGCTGGAGGTTATCATGGCTCTACGGCTACTGAAGCTTTTGACAAACTGCGTGGTATGTTTGGAGGAAAGCATAGAAAAGGAGGCTTTTCTTTTACAAGAAATGAGAACCCTATCCACGATGAGCGTCAGAAAGATTGGGACTATAATGCCCAGAAAAAGGCGACACAAGAGGAAATCGACCGCATCTTGGACAAGATTCGCAAGAGTGGCTATGATAGTTTGACAAAAGACGAGAAGCAAACACTTTTCGATCAAAGTAAAAAGTAATACGATACAGTTGAATGTTTAAGGGACTTAAGGATTTTACACTTCGGATGATAGCGGGAGCGAATATAGCCACCATTGTCATCATGCTTCTTGTGGGCTTTTCCGACCATGTGCAACCAGCTCATCATCCTTACTTTGCCATCTCAGGTTTGACTTTTCCTATATTTTTCTTTATCAACTTGGGCTTTCTCCTGTTTTGGTTGCTTTTCAAGTTGAAGTATGCATTGATTCCATTTTTGGGCTTTGTGCTATGCTATGTGCCTGTGAGAAAGTTTATGCCTCTCAACATGAGTGACTCAGTGCCGAAGGGTGCTGTAAAAGTGCTTTCATACAACACATGGAGCTTTGGACAGCAAACTGAAGATGAGGATGGGATGAATCCTGTTATCAGTTATCTTCAAGAGCAAGATGCGGATATTGTTTGTTTGCAGGAGGCTGGGCATAATCAGCGAGAGCAGCAACTGATAGATAGCATCTTAAAACCGATGTATGCCTATAGTGATGTGGCTGTGCATCCAACGGGTGGAAATAGTTTGGCTTTGTTTAGTAAATATCCTATCCTTTCGAAAGAACGTATTCCTTATGAATCGAAAGGTAATATGAGCATGGCTTATCAATTAAAAATAAAAGATAGAGTCGTGTTGCTTGTCAATAACCATTTGGAGACAACGGGTCTTTCTATAGAAGACCGACAGCAGTTTAAGAAATTGGTAGTGGGGAAGTTGCAAAAAGACACGGCTGAGGAAACATCCAAACTCTTGGCGGTCAAACTGGCTGAAGCTACCCAAAAACGAGCACCACAAGCCGATGCTGTAGCACAATATCTGAAAAGACATCGGAAAATGAGTGTCATCTTGTGTGGCGACTTCAATGATGGTCCAATCTCGTATGCTCATCGTAAAATAGCTGAGCGTTTGACGGACTGCTACGTCGAGAGTGGAAATGGATTAGGAATCAGTTACCACAGAGGAGGCTTTTTCGTGCGCATTGACAACATCATGTGCTCAAAAGATTGGGAGCCTTATGCATGTAAAGTCGATGATAAAATCTCTGTTTCCGACCATTATCCTATCATTTGTTACCTAAAAAAGCGCCCAAAACGCTAAAAAATGAATAATAACAAGCAAATAATTTCTTAAAAAGAAAAAAAATGCTTATTTTTGCACGTCATTATATAGAAAATAATAATTAATAACAATAAAAATAGAAATGCAAAACAAAGGAATTGTAATTTGTGTTGCCGTCTTACTGACGCTTGCAAGTATCTTCTATTTGTCATTCTCGTTTGCCACACGTTACTATGACAGCGAGGCTGCAAAGATTAAAGACCCTATCGCTCAGCAGGATTATAAGGATTCTGTGAAGTACCTGGGTGTTTACTCTTACCAGAACTGCTTGGAGACTCAGATTGGTCTTGGACTTGACCTTAAGGGCGGTATGAATGTGATTCTTGAGATTTCTGTACCTGATGTAATTGAAAACCTTGCCGATCACAAGACCGACGCTGGTTTTACCAATGCCATGAAGGAAGCTAGAGCTCAGGAAGAAGCTAACGGTGGTGATTTCGTATCACTTTTCATTAACGCTTATCATAAGAGCGCACCTGGTCATAAACTCGCTGAAATCTTTGCTACCCAGCAGTTGCAGGGCAAGGTTTCTCCACAGAGTAGCGATGCTGATGTAGAGAAGGCTATCCGTTCTTCTGTACAGGATGCCATCGACAACTCTTTCAACGTAGTTCGTACTCGTATCGATAAGTTTGGTGTTGTTCAGCCTAACATCCAGAAATTGGAAGGTCAGCAAGGTCGTATCATGGTAGAAATGCCAGGTATCAGCCAGCCTGAGCGTATGCGTAAGATGCTTCAGGGTAGTGCTAACCTTGAGTTCTGGGAGACTTACAATTCTGAGGAAATTGCTCCATATCTCCAGCAGCTTGACACTCGTATGGCTAATGGTGATGAGGAAGTAAAGGATACGATAGCTGCGGATTCTACCAAGAAAGAAGTGGCAGAGGCTGCTCCTAAGAAGAGTGAAGCTAAGTTCAATATCAAGAAGGACGATGCTAAGGATAAGATTGGTCAGGAAGCACAGAGTGCTGCTGCTATCAAGGCTCACCCATTGTTGTCTCGCCTTCAGTTGACTGGTGCTCAGAGCTTGAGCACAGTAGGTTATGCAAGTGTTCGTGATACTGCTGCTATCAATAAGATTATTTATTCTCAGCTTGCTAAGCAGGTTTTGCCTTCTGGCGTAAAGTTGCTTTGGAGTGCTAAGCCAGAGGAACTTGGTAGTGCTAAGAATATCTATTCTCTCCACGCATTGAAGGTTACTACCACTGATGGCCGTGCTCCTATGGAGGGTGATGTTATCACCGATGCAAAGGATGAGTTCGAACCAACAACAGGTACTCCTTGTGTAAGCATGAAGATGAATACAGAGGGTGCTCGTAAGTGGGCTCAGATGACCAAGGCTAACATTGGTAAGGCTATTGCCATTGTATTGGATGGCGTAGTTTACTCTGCTCCTCGTGTTAACGGCGAGATTGATGGTGGTAGTTCACAGATTACTGGTCACTTCACTATTGAGGATACCAAGGACTTGGCTAACACTTTGAAGTCTGGTCGTATGCCAGCTCCTGCTCGTATCGTTCAGGAGGAGGTTGTAGGTCCTACCCTTGGTGCTCAGTCTATCCAGATGGGTATCATCTCATTCGTTGTAGCTTTCGTACTCTTGATGGTTTACATGGTGATGATGTACAACATCGTTCCTGGTATGATGGCTAACTTGGCATTGCTCGTCAATGTATTCTTCACACTCGGTATCTTGACATCGTTCCAGGCAGCCTTGACATTGCCAGGTCTTGCCGGTATGGTCTTGTCTTTGGGTACTGCGGTGGATGCTAATGTGCTTATTTATGAGCGTATCAAGGAGGAGCTTCGCTCTGGCAAGGGTATGAAGCAGGCTGTAGCTGCAGGTTACGGTAATGCTTTCTCTGCCATCTTCGACTCTAACTTGACATCTTTGATTACTGGTGTTATCTTGCTCGTTACTGGTACAGGTCCTATCCGTGGTTTCGCTACCACATGGATTATCGGTATCGTTGTATCATTCTTCACAGCTGTATTCTTGACTCGTTTGGTTTACGACTATAAGTTGAATCACGACAAGTGGATGCACTGCAAGTTTGATACTCCAGTATCTCATAACTTGATGCAGGGCAAGAAGTATAAGTTCATGTCTATGTACAAGACTACCTTTACCGTTGCCATCGTTGCAGCTGTGGTATTCATTGGTAGTTTCGTAGTTCGTGGCTTAAGCAAGAGTATCGACTTCACCGGTGGTCGTAACTATGTAGTACAGTTCGAGAACCCAGTAGAGCCTGAGCAGATTCGTACAGTCCTTGGCGATGCATTCGTTAATGCTGACGGAACAAAGGCTACCACTAGCGCCATCGCTATTGGTACAGATGGTAAGACCATCCGTGTATCTACCAACTATATGATTGAGAGCAACAGCCCAACTGTTGATGATGAGGCAGAGACAATCCTCTACAACTCATTGAAGAAGGCAGGTTTGGTATCTCAGAAGAACGTTGAGGCATTCAAGAACCCTGACGTTCGCCAGGGTGGTTCTATCATCAGTAGTACAAAGGTAGGTCCTTCTGTGGCTAAGGATATCACTATGGGTGCTATCTATAGCGTGCTCTTCGCCTTGATTGCCATCTTCCTCTACATCTTGCTCCGTTTCCGCAACGTAGCATTCTCTGTAGGTTCTACTATTGCATTGGCATTCGATGCCTTGGCTGTTATCGGTTTCTACTCACTCTTGTGGGGTATCGTTCCATTCTCATTGGAGATCGACCAGACCTTCATTGGTGCGATCTTGACCGTGGTAGGTTACTCTATCAACGATAAGGTGGTTGTGTTCGACCGTATCCGTGAGAACTTGCGACTCCATCCAAAGGGAGACCGCCAGCAGATTTTCAACTCATCTATCAATGAGACATTGGCTCGTACCATCAATACTTCTACCTCTACATTGCTCGTGTTGCTCTGTATCTTCATCCTCGGTGGTGATAGCATCCGTAGCTTCTCATTCGCAATGATTCTCGGTGTTGTATTCGGTACCTTGTCTTCTATCTTCATTGCATCTCCAATGGCTTACATCGTTCTTGGTCGCAAGATTAAGGAGGAGTCAGCAGAGGCTGCTGTTGCAGAAGTAAAATAAATTAGTTTCATTTTCTTTCTTCATGTAGCGGAAGCTAGATGGAGAGAGAAAATACAAAACAGATAAAAACAAATAAAGGTCGCTCCTCTTGTAAGAAGCGACCTTTATTGTTTAGCAGTGATTCCACCGAGAATCGAACTCGGATCAAAGGTTTAGGAAACCTCCGTTCTATCCATTAAACTATGGAACCCTACTTGAAGCGAATTGCCAAGTCAAAAAGACTTGCCTACGCAATTTGACTGCAAAGATACATTAAAACTATCACAATACAAAATTATTCAGCATGTTTTTTACCTTACTTTTATCAAGTATCCTCACATTTGTGGAGCTCAACTGTGAGAATCTTTTTGATACCGTACATGATTCTCTCAAAAATGATATGGAATATACACCTGAGAGCAAATATCATTGGAATTCTACTCGTTATTGGAAAAAACTCAATAATATATCGCAAGAGTTGATAGCTCTTGGTTACGAGAAAACTTCCAAAAAGAAAGCCGAAAAGGTGTGGCAAGTACCTGATTTGGTTGCCATGTGTGAAGTGGAAAATGATTCTGTGATGCGAGATTTGACCAAGCGTTCTTTGTTGCGCAACGCAGGATATGAATATATCATGACCAATTCGCCTGATGAGCGAGGCATTGATGTGGCATTGATGTATCAGCCTGCTTCTTTTCGTCCTGTTCGCTCTTATCCTATCCGTATCAAGCAATTACCTGATACACGCCCAACTCGCGACATCCTTTATGCCAGTGGCGTATTGGTGAATGATGACACACTTCATGTTTTTGTGGTCCATGCACCTAGCCGTCGAGGTGGCGAGGCGGCTTCTCGTCCTTATCGTTTGCAAGTAGCAGGTCAGTTGGCAATGGCTGTTGATTCCATTTATGCCATTCATCGCAAGGCAAAGATTTTCATCACAGGTGATTTCAATGATTATTATGATTCTCCTGCATTGGATAGCTTGTACAAGCATCGTTTGACTAACATTTCAGCGAAGGCTGTAGGTGAAAATGGAGCGAAGGGAACCTATCGCTATCGTGGTGAGTGGAATAGTCTTGACCAAATGTTGTGTAGTCCTGCATGGGTTTCTTGCAAGAAAGAATGCTATGTGGGAGATTTGAAATTCTTGCTCGAAGAGGATGAGAAATATGGAGATGTCAAACCGTTCCGCACGTATATCGGTCCTAAGTATTTAGGTGGGTACAGCGATCATCTACCTCTTGTGGCTAGATTTAAAATCAAGTAGAGGATGCAAGATTTTTCACTATAATCTGTTTTATATAATATAATAAGGTATATAAAAGATGTAAAATATGAAGAAAAATATTTTGATGATTCTGTTGTCTGTGATGGGATGGAGTGCAGCATTTGCTCAAGATGAGAGCCCTGTGGGTAAATTTTCGGCAATACCTCGATTAGGTGTGAGCATTGCCAATCTGAGTGGGAATACTGTTCCTGCTATTGGTGGTGACTTGAAATCGAAAAACAAAGTCGGCTTCTTGGGAGGAGCAGATGTTGAGTATCGTATATCCAAGGATTTGGCGGTAGGATTGGGTGTGTATTCTGCCCAACAAGGTTTCCGTTATCCAGACTTCTCAACTGTATCACCTAAGAATGATGCTCCTACGTCTGTAGGCTATCATGATTATCATGTCAATCTGCATTTCCTCAATGTGCCTATTTATGTGAAAGGTTATCTCTTCGATGGGTTCGCGGTGATGACAGGTTTGCAGTGTGGCTTCTTTGTGAACAGCAAGGAATCTTTTGAGGCGACAGAGATGACGGCTAATAAGGATGGTTCCACTACTTATGGGAAGATGGAAAAGATAGAGCAAGACTTCGATTGTAAGAAGATGGATTGGGCTATCCCTGTGGGCATCTCTTATGAGTATATGAATGTGATACTCGATGCTCGCTATCATTTTAGCTTGAGTAATATCTCTAAGACTGATGTGAGTATGAAGAACAAGACTTTTACGATATCCGTAGGTTATCGCTTTACATTGTAAGCGCAAAAGATTGGTATAATATAAAAATGCAGTATATCTATCCTTTTGGGAGAAGATATACTGCATTTATATTTTAAGTACTACTTCGATAGCTAATGAAGTACTACTTCATCTGCACTTGAAGTACTACTGCGATTTAGCCATAGATAATCTTACCATTCTCATCCTCATAAGGAGCCAAGTCCTTAGCGTACTGGTTCATGGCACGGAGGCTCATACCCATAGATGAGAAACCACCATCGTGGAAGAGGTTCTGCATAGTCACCTTGCGAGTGAAGTCTGAGAACATCATCACGCAGTAGTTAGCGCAATCCTCTGCTACGGCATTGCCAAGTGGAGACATCTTGTCGGCGAAGTCCATCATGTTGTCGATGTCCTTGATACCCTTACCTGCTGTTGTGGCAGTAGGACTCTGAGAGATGGTGTTGATACGAACATGCTTCTCACGACCGTAGATGTAACCGAAGCTACGAGCGATGCTTTCGAGCATACTCTTGGCATCAGCCATATCGTTGTAACCGAAGAAAGTACGCTGTGAAGCTACATAGGTGAGGGCTACTACAGAACCCCACTCATTGATAGCGTCCAACTTCTTAGCTACTTGCAACATCTTATGGAAAGAGATCGCAGAAATATCCAAAGTCTTATTCAAGAAATTGTAATCGAGATCATCGTAAGTACGATGCTTACGAACGTTAGGGCTCATCGCTACAGAGTGGAGCACGAAGTCGATCTTGCCACCGAGCTTTTCCTGAGCCTCAGTAAATACCTTTTCCAAGTCCTCAACGCTAGTCGCATCAGCTGCGATAATAGGAGCGTTGATTTTTTCAGCGAGCTTATCTAGCGTACCCATACGCAAAGCCATAGCAGTGTTACTGAGTGCGATAGTTGCACCTTCTTCAGCAGCCTTCTCAGCTACTTTCCAAGCGATAGATTCCTCATTGAGAGCACCAAAGATGATGCCACGCTTGCCTTTTAACAAATTGTGAGTCATTGTTATCTAAATACTATTGTTTAAAAAATCGTGCGCAAAATTACGAAAAATGTGCAATATTAGCAAATCTTTTCCCCTAAAAGTAGTGTTTTAGAGCATTATTTCCTCTTTTGAAGCCCTAAATTTGCTAGATTCACTTCTTTTTTGTACTTTTGGCGTGTTATAAAAAGAAAAGCTATGAAGAAAAAATTAATAATGGCGACTTTTGTCGCATTCTTGGCATTGTCATGCCAAGCACAGACAGCCTTAAAAAGGGTGTATAATGAAACGATTAACCCTCTTGAGCAGATTGACGAAGCTGTGCGTCAGGCAAAAAACGCAGGTAAATATGTTATCTGTCAGGTGGGAGGCAATTGGTGCCCTTGGTGCTTGAAGTTTGCAGACTTCATTACGAATGATACGACAGTGAACCAAGTTGTAAACGATAACTTTGAGTACATTCACGTCAATTACAACCCTCGCAAGTCTGCGGGAGATGCCAAGGCAGAGCAAGCAGCTCAGTTGATGAAGCGTCTTGGCAATCCCGCTCGTTTTGGTTTCCCTGTATTTGTTGTGTTGGATGAGGATGGCAAGGTTCTCCATATCCAAGACTCTAGTTTCTTGGAAGAAGGCAAGGGATATAGCCAGGAGAAAGTACTCCGTTTCTTCAAAAACTGGACTCCAAAGGCTGTAAAACAGTAA
>CAVKNU010000010.1:0-34072 GCA_963657465.1 Lachnospiraceae bacterium | reverse complement strand
CAGCAGAAAAAGAATATTAACTAAATACAGATACTGATATGAAAAAGTTGAACACTCTCTTGACGATGGCATTGATAGCAATGCTGAGTCTTACCTTTACCTCTTGTGATGAGGATGCTGATATTGCCTATACTCTCGATGGCACATGGCGTGGCAATATGTATGTAGAATATGGAGATTATGATGCCGTATATAGTGTGATCCGCTTCGATAATAATTCTGGACTTTATTCAGGCACAGGATATTGGGTAGATTATTACGATAATAGATATTGGGGTGGAAACAACTATGTGGCTAACCATATAAACTGGACTGTTCGTAATGGCAACATTTACATCGATCTTTTGGAAGAAGGCAATTCGGTGGTTATTTATGATTACGCATTGACCAATGGGCGCTTTTCTGGTTATGTAGAGACGTATGATGGCAATCGTGCACAATTTAATATGACGAAAGATTATAGCAATTACAATTGGCGTGATTACAATTATGGATATTATTGGGATTACAATACAGTCAACTCCACTGATTTCAAGGGTGAATTGACTCGCGGTAGTGATTCTGAAGCTACTCAAAATGAAGTGCCAAAGATGATTCGCCGATTTGTGAAGAAGTAGAGTTGAAAATGAAAGGAGGACTTGCTGAAATAACAAAAAGTGCTATCAAGCGTATATGCAACTACGCTGGATAGCACTTTTTTATAATTGATTGATAATATATCCTTGATTAAAAGGTATATTACTTCTTCAACTTACCGTAACGGTTCATGAAGCGGTCAACACGACCTGCTGTATCAACAAGCTTGCTCTTACCTGTATAGAATGGGTGAGAGGTGCTAGAGATTTCAATCTTTACCACTGGGTAAGTTTCGCCTTCAAATTCTACTGTCTCTGAAGTCTTGCATGTAGATTTTGTAAGGAACATATCGCCGTTGGACATATCCTTGAATACGACGGGACGATAGTTTTCTGGATGAATACCTTTTTTCATTGTTTCTAAATATTTATTGTTATTAATAATTGTCTTTCGACGTAACAGGGCGCAAAGTTACGACATTTTTTCGTTATTGCCAAATCTTTTGCTAAGTTTTTGCTCTTTCTTCAAATAAAATCATTATTTTTGCACCCAAAATCGTGAATATGATAGAAAATCATCCTTTCCAACCCTGGTTGCCTTCTCATGCGCATCTCTTGATGTTAGGTACTTTCCCACCATCTCCCAAACGATGGTGCATACCTTGGTATTACCCTAATTACCAAAATGATATGTGGCGCATCTTTGGTCTCATTTTCTTTGGAGACAAATTGCATTTTGTGGATGTGGAGAAGAAACAGTATCGGGAAGAGATGCTCAAGGAATTCTTGCAAGAAAAAGGGGTGGCTATCTATGATACGGCTCAAAAGGTGATACGTACGAAGAACACAGCTTCGGATAAAGATCTTCAGATTGTAGAACCTTCTGATTTGGACGGCATGTTGAGAGCCTTGCCTGAATGTAGGGCAGTGCTCACGGCAGGGCAACTAGCTACTAAAGTGTTCTCTGAGCATTATGGTATTACTGAAACACCAAAGATGGGAGGCTATGTGGAATTTGAGTTTGAGGGGCGTACGATTCGACTGTATCGAATGCCTAGCAGTAGCCGAGCTTATCCACTGGCGGTGGAGAAGAAAGCAGAGTATTATAAGAAGATGTTTGACGACATCCTCTAATATGATACGGAGAAAATGTAATGGAAAATCATAAAAATAATAAAGATATGGACGGAAAAAAAATAACCATCATTGGTATTGCAGGTGGTACAGGCTCAGGCAAGACCACTGTCGTAAAGAAACTTGTGGAGACGTTGCCTCCTCATTATGTGGCAGTTGTGCCTTTGGATTCTTATTATAATGACACAACAGGAATGACAGACGAACAGCGCCATGCCATTAATTTTGACCATCCGGATGCTTTCGACTGGAAATTGCTCCATAAACAGATAAATGACTTACGAAACGGTATTGCTGTCGAACAGCCTACTTATAGCTATCTGAAGTGCAATCGTGAGAAAGAAACCATTCATGTGGAACCTAAGCCAGTCATCATTATCGAAGGAATCATGACCTTGTTGAACAAGAAATTGCGTGATTTGATGGATCTCAAGGTGTTTGTGGATACCGATTCTGATGAGCGCCTCATTCGCAACATCCAACGCGACACCATCGACCGTGGACGTACTGTCTCTATGGTGGTGGATCGTTATCTGAAGGTACTCAAACCTATGCACGAACAGTTTATAGAGCCTACCAAGCGTTATGCCGATATCATCATTCCACAAGGTGGTGAAAATGTAAAAGGAATTGACATCCTTTGCCGTTATGTAGAAGGATTGGTAAAGGAGTCAGAAGAATAAAAGAAATCCAATATTTGGAGTTGTGTTTGACTATGACAGGGTTGTGCCCTAACTATGGGCACAACCCTGTCATAGTCAAATATAAATTTGTTATAGTCATTTTCCCTTGGCTTTATGCCTCTTCGGATGTTTCTTCTTTTATTTCCGTTATGCTAGAGATTTGTTCGTTGGAAGAAAACTCTTCTGCTTTATCCCATTTTCTTTTGTTGTTGGAAATTTTGAATGCGTTGATACATTCTACGACACCATAAATCAGCATCGTCCATCCGATGATGAAGAGAGGGGCAGAGGCTATGGCTGATGGTTTGATGACAGCCAATAATCCTACCAAAAGGATGATGGAAGGGAAAATCCAATAGATGAAACTTACTGAGCCCATCTTGCGAGCAGTCGAAAGATTGATAAACTGGCTGATGGCACCCATGATCAAGATGGCTGATAGGATGAACATCAGGCTCGTGATGAAGGTGTTTGGCATCAATGCCAGAATGAGACCCAAGATGAGACTGCCTAAGCCCACCAATGGGAAGTTAGGGCGCAAACCTGTGATTTGCTTTCCATTGGCGTCATAGATAATTTGGGCCTTGTCTGCGTTTCGCTTGGCGCTGTAGTAAGTAGCTAGCGAAATGACACCCGACAAGAAAAACAGTACGCCGATGGCCATCGTTATCCAAGTGACCGTTTGCTCACGATATTGAATGAGCAGGGCACCTACGATGATGGCGCAAATGGCACGAAAGAAAGAACTGTGTACTACTTTCATATCAAATACGATTTAAATTTTTCGACAAAAGTACAAACAATCTTTGACAAATCCAATTTTTTTGATGATTTATTTTGTATTGTCTTCGATTTGCTGTACTTTTGTAAGCAAAAATCTAGTATATGACTAAATTGTATCTCGTAAGACATGGTGAAACTGTGGATAATGCAGCTCATATCATGCAGGGGCAAACTCCTGGCGAACTGAATGCCACGGGTATTTCGCAAGCAGAAGAAGTGGCTCGAAAAATGGTGAATGAACACATCGATGTGTTTGTGTCGAGCGATTTGCACCGCAGTGTGCAAACTTGTGAAATCATTGCGCGTCCCCATCATCAAGAAGTGGTGACCACTCCTTTGATTCGAGAGCGGGATTGGGGAGATTTTACTGGTAAATACATCCCCGACCTACCCAAGGATCCCAAAGACTGGCCCGACAACATCGAGTCGATAGAGCGGATGAAGTCGCGTGCACAGAATTTCCTGACATGGCTCAAGGTGGCTTATCCTGATAAAACCATCCTTGCGGTAGGACATGGCATCATCAACAAAGCCATACAGAGTGTCTATTTCAAGCGCCCGATGAATGAAATCGAGAAAATGGGAAATGCTGAAGTTCGAATTTTGATATTATAAAAACTACAATCTTAATCTTTATAGGAATATGGCAAAGAAAATAGTTCTCATTACTGGTGCTACCAGTGGTATTGGCGAAGCTTGCGCTCGCCGATTTGCACAAGGAGGTTACAACTTGATCATCACAGGTCGTAACACAGGCAAACTAGAAATCCTAAAGAATGAATTAGAGTCGGAGGGTGCTCATGTGTTGGCACTGGCCTTTGATGTGCGTAATCGCGAGGCTGCCAAGAAAGCTGTAGATTATATCCCTGAAGCTTGGCGCAATATTGATGTGCTGATAAATAATGCAGGTTTGGCTCGTGGCTTGGAACCTGAGTATGAGGGCGATTTTGACGATTGGGATCAGATGATAGATACCAATATAAAGGGATTGCTCACGATGACTCGACTGATTGTTCCGGGGATGGTGGAGCGTAACCATGGACACATTATTAATATAGGAAGTGTGGCTGGTGATGCTGCTTATGCAGGTGGCAACGTGTATTGTGCAACGAAGGCTGCTGTCAAGGCGATAACTGATGGATTGCGTATCGACGTGGCTCACACCAAGGTGCGTGTCACCAATGTGAAGCCAGGATTGGTGGAAACCAATTTCTCTAATATCCGATTCCATGGTGACAATGAGCGTGCCGACAATGTATATCGTGGGATAGAACCTCTCACGGGAGATGATATAGCTGATGTAGCTTTCTATGCAGCCAGTGCCCCTGAACATGTGCAGATAGCCGAAGTATTGGTGTTGGCCACACATCAAGCTAGTGGATCGGTAATCCATCGTTCTTGATTCTTTTTGAGAAATTTGTTAAGTTTGTTGGGCTCAGTTCGTTTTTTACAAAAAAACGTTCGATATTTTTAAACTCCTTCTAGTGAGAAAACTGTAATTTTGCAGCGGAAATCTACCAAATGTGTAGTTTTGAAAGCAAAATAAACAACCAACAAACTTAACAAAAATCTTAAAAAGAAAATAGACGTATGGCAACAGCTATTATCCTTTTGCAATTGGCTATTGTATTAGCCCTTATCTTTATTGGTGCCCGTGTCGGTGGCATCGGACTCGGTATCTATGGTATGGTGGGAGTCTTCATCCTTGTTTTCATCTTCGGATTGAAGCCTGGCAACCTGCCGATAGATGTGATGTTTATCATCTTGTCTGTTATCACTGCTGCGGCCGCTTTGCAAGCAGCAGGTGGCTTGGACTATTTAGTGGGACAGGCTGCAAAATTCTTACGCAAGCATCCTGAGAAAATTACTTATTACGGACCGCTTACCACTTGGTTGTTCTGCTTGGTGGCAGGTACGGCGCATACGAGTTATTCCCTTCTTCCTATTATTTCTGAGATAGCAACCAACTCTAAGATTCGCCCAGAGCGTCCTTTGAGTGTGGCAACTGTTGCTGCATCATTGGGTATCACGGGCAGTCCAGTGTCAGCGGCAACGGCGGCAGTCATCAGTACCGACTTGTTGGGTGGACAAGGCATAGAGTTGAAGCATATCATGTTGGTATGTATTCCTGCGTCCTTGATAGCTATCCTTGTAGCGGCTTTCGTACAAAATCATCATGGAAAGGAATTGGAGAACGATCCTGTGTATCAGGAACGTGTAGCTAAAGGTATCATCAAGCCTGAGGAGGATAGTCGTTTGATAGATGAGATGATTAAGAATCCTAATCCACGTGCCAAGTATGCCGTGTTGGCATTCCTCTTGGGTGTTTTGTTGGTTGTCTTGTTTGGCAGCATGCCTTCTCTTCGCCCTTCTTTCATGGTGGATGGTGAATTGCATAGAGTCAGTATGCCTGAGACGATAGAGATTATCATGATGTCGATAGCCGCTTTGATTCTCTTGGTGGGCAAGGCTAATGTGCATGATGCCGTGAAGGGCAATGTGTTTGGAGCAGGTATGAATGCGATGGTGGCAATCTTTGGTATCGCATGGATGGGAGATACTTTCTTCAATGGTAATCTAGCATTCTTCAAGGAGCACATTTCTACCATCGTCACCCAGTATCCATTCCTCTTTGCCATCGCTCTCTTCATCATGTCAATCATGCTCTTCTCGCAAGCTGCTACGGTGCGTACCCTTTATCCATTAGCCATAGGATTGGGCATTTCGCCACTCGCTTTGGTAGCTATGTTCCCTGCGGTGAATGGTTATTTCTTCTTGCCTAACTATCCAACCGCAGTGGCTGCTATCAATTTCGACCGTACAGGCTCTACGGGCATCGGACGATTCGTGGTGAATCACTCATTCCAATTAGCAGGTTTCATCACAACCTTTGTGTCTATCGGAATCGGTTATTTGATTATTCAAATCTTGTAGGCTTATGAAAGCATATAATATAATAAGGTGTATGGGTGTCATGCTGGCATTGTTGCCTTTGCAATGCTTCGCTCAAGGTACCAACGACGGAATGGGTGGATCGGATAGAGATTTCGAGTCACTTTATCAAAAGGTGACACAATTGGAAAAACGTCACGATGCGCTGCAAATCTATCTCAACTTTGCGGAAAGTTATCAGATGGAACACGACTCTCGTGGGGGAGAGTGGACTTCGAGATTCTATAACAAAAACTTACGTCTCGAAATGAAGGGCTATCTGACCGACCATCTTTACTATCGTTTCCGTCATCGTCTCAATAAGTCGAATGCTGCCAAGGGGGAAGATAACTTTGCCAAGGCTACCGATTATATGATGGTGGGGTGGAAATTCAATGATCAATGGAGCATTCAGGGTGGTAAGAAGTGTCAAGCCATCGGTGGCTTTGAGTTTGATGAGAATCCGATGTTCATCTATCAGTATTCGGATATGGAAGACCACATGGATAGTTCAAAGGGGGCCATCAATGTGCTCTATCATCCATCGCCTACGCAAGAACTTTCTGCCGAAGTGAGCAATACGTATAATGGCACTTTGGAAGATGAATGGAGCGAAGGGGCTAGAATGACCAGCAATGGTAAGGATGTGGAGGTCATCGAGGGGGCGAATCATCCTCTGACTTATATTGTAGGATGGAATGGCAAGTTCTTTGACAACAAGTTGCTCACCCGTTGGTCGTTCTCTTATCGCACCCAGGCTAAACATAAGTATAGTCGATTGATAAAACTGGGTCAGCAGTTGAATTTGCCTCGTTTACAATGGTATTTTGATTATAATGGCTCATTCGATGGACTCGACCGCATGAAGATTGCTTCCACGGAATTGGCAGAGTTCCTTCCTGAAAATACTTTTCTTAGCGATGTGCATTACCATTCATTTGTTACAAAAATGAACTGGCTGTTTGCTCCGGCTTGGAACTTGATGCTGAAAGGGATGTGTGAGACGGCAAGCATCAGCAAGATAGAACAACTGAAAAACTATCGTAAGGCCTTGGGTTATATCGGAAGTTTGGAGTATTATCCTGCCCAGAAACAAAAACAAGATTTGCGAATCTTCCTAGCCTATGTGGGAAGAAAGTATGATTATAGTGAGAAATGCGGATTGGCCGATTACCATACCGACCGCATCGAACTGGGAATCATGTATCGCTTGAAGGCTTATTGAAAAGGGGAGGCGAGGAAAAATGATGGCAAGCATTCAATAATTTATGCTTGTCATCATTTTTTTGAATGTATTACACCTGTATTTAGAATAATTATTGTACTTTTGCAAGTGTATTAAGAAAGCAAACATAAAAAAGAAGTGTATGAACTCATTGTTTTTACTTCAGTTCGCATGTTTTATATTCATGCTCCTCAATGCCTTCACTCTTGCAATCTCTCATTTGCATGTAAGATGGGAAAACAAGCGATATGAGCGTTCACGGTGGATACAACATAGAGGCAACCCATGCCAAGCGTAAGAAGATGAATTTGGTCTGTGCAATTATTTATGCAGCTATCATTGTTGCCTTTTGCATGGGTGCTAATCTCCATCACGGCTTGCGTATAGGAGGCTGGTTATATATGATGTTGGCTCTGTTTTGTAGCAGTGTCGCCTATTGCATCTACATGATTGTGCGTGAAATGATTAAGCGCAGGAATATGTTGGAGACAATGGCAGCAACAGATATGTTGCCTTATGTGAGATACTCCTGGGCCAGTGTCTTTATCCTCTGGCTTGCAGCTCTTGTCATGCCGTTTGCCATTCTTTCCACCACCTTATTGTTTATAGTAGGCCCCATTGCATTGCTCGCCTTGTTGTTCTTCAACCTTACATTTGTGGCTCTTGGCAGCAATTATATTCCTACAGAAGAACTATTGGACAAGGAAGAAGAAAACAACAGTTCTACAAGAGATAGAAGAATGAGGTATGGGGGGTAATTACTGATGAACGCAAGGACTTCATTCAGAAAAGTCTTGATGGCTGGTGTGCGGATTGTGGCTATAAGGACTGCAATGTAAATATGCTTACGCTTTCCCGAACACTCTGTATCTCGAAGAATGAACTGAGCATGTACTTTGACCAATGCTTGCATTCCAATTTCCGAATATGGCTCAGTGAGATACGTTTCAATGCAGCGAAGAGAATGATGCTGGAATATCCTGACTACAGCAACGACATCATTTCTGCCGAATGTGGCTTTTCTTGTCGTACTCATCTTTACCGCATATTCAAGACAAAAGAAGGCTGTTCTCCTACGGAATGGAGAAAATCACAAGCTTAAAAAGGTGTCGCATTCCCACGAATGCGACACCTTTTTTGTAGGAATGCGACACCCGGACAGGGGAATGTAACACCCTTTTTGAATGAAATTTCCTGCATTCGAAGATTCGCAGACTCGGACTATTGGCGAAGAGGATCCAGGCAAGACTTCATGGGCTGAAGGAGATGAGTTGCTTCTGGAGATGACTAGTAAGACTTTAGAAACTAAGTATGCTGCTTTTACATATAATGGCAGTAGCTGGGAATTGACAAGTGGCGAGCTGTCTTATAAAGAAGACGAAGTGCCAATCTTTCCTCATGTATATTATGCCCCTAATTACAAATGGGAAGC
This sequence comes from Lachnospiraceae bacterium, assembly GCA_963657465.1. Taxonomy (GTDB): domain Bacteria; phylum Bacteroidota; class Bacteroidia; order Bacteroidales; family Bacteroidaceae; genus Prevotella. Next base: position 25,309 of record CAVKNU010000010.1, on the reverse strand, counting down.
TGGCAAATTAGTTTTGAAAGAAGGCAAGGTGGCAGGAACGGATGAATACATTGAAGGAACAGCACAAATCACCTCTAATGGTAAGGGTATAACCGTATCTTTTACCAATGCAACACGCAACTATTCACGCTTGCGCATAGCGACAAATTATAGCGAGGACATTATTGTTACAGTTAGCAATTTTAGTCCAGGCAATACTGTTGCCCTAACAGACAACACCTATACCTTGACTCCAGACAATAAAGGTAATGCCTATTTGTATGGTCGTTTTTCCGTTCAAACCTCTATTGGTATAAAATTGAAAGAGTATTCTTTACTTAATTATACTTTTAAAGAAAGTACGATTGATGGTAAAAGTTATGCCTTGGATGCAAATGTTGTCTTTGCAGACAACATGGAGGCTGAAGATCTTGGAAAAACTATTAAGGAGCAATTGGATGCTGGAAAAACGAATATCAAACTCATACTTGCTTCTGATGCAGGAGAGAAAGTATTTGCCACAATTAGAGATGCTTTACATGATGGAACTGCAGGTAGCATAAACCTTTCTTTAATAGGATGCAAGGAGATTCCGACAAAAGGATTAGGCAAGTTAGATGTTTTAAAATCCATATATTTACCAGATATTACAAAAATCGGAGTAGAAGGTTTAGCCTCTTGTGTATATTTGGAAGAAATAAATACTCCAAATGTAACTTCAATACACGAGAAAGCATTTGGGGGATGCACAAACTTACAGAAAGTTGCTTTTGGAGAACTAACAGAAGTAAAAGGACTATCTCATGGCAATGATGGAATCTTGGATCCTGACGTAACCGAGCGTATAGATTTAGTTTTGTCAGAGAGTCAAAAGGTTATGACTAAAAACGGGCAAGGAAATGAATGTTTTTGGACTCCTACAGAAAAATCTTATAAAGGGAGCGTTGAGCATGAAAGTGCATCGTTTCTCGAATATAAATTCAATTCCGTAAAACTCAGTAAAAACAAATAAAGGGGTTATACAGAAATATACATAATGAAGACTATACCGTTTGCATAAAGAATAGTTGGTCAAAATTTAACGCAAAATAAACAGCGGTCTGCACTCGGTAACGATGCCGATTGCAGCCCCTTGTCGTATGTTTTTGCCACGCATTTCGCATTTTCTTTCAAAAACATTTGGTTGTAACAAATAAAAGTCTTAATTTTGCCACAAAACAATAAGTATGGCAATAGATAAGGTTACATATTGGAAAGAACTTGCAGATTACGACATAGATACTGCCGAAGTTATGTACAGCGGTGGCAGATGGTTGTATGTTGGTTTTATGTGCCATCAAGTCATTGAAAAGACAATAAAGGCTTATTGGAGTGTAATAAAACCTGATGAGATTCCATTTATCCACAATCTTTTGAAATTAGCGCAAAGTTGTGGATTGGTTTCCAAAATGTCGCAAGAACAATTGAAATTCATTGCTGAGTTAATGCCAATGAATATTGAGGCAAGATATCCTTCTTATAAAGATGAACTGTTTAAGAAATTGACCCCAGAGTATTGCAGGATTCTAATTGATAAAACAAAAGAGTTGAAACAATGGATAGAGAACATGCTTTAAAGATTGTGCGTAGGTACAAAGAAGCAATCATGCCGTTGGTTCATGATGCTAAGGTTTACTTGTATGGTTCTTGTAGTCGGAATGAAGCTCACAAGGATAGTGACATTGATGTTGCAGTTGTTATTCCGAAACTTCAAGGAGATTGGTTGGGTACGACTTCTGCATTATGGTTGGCGACACTAAATGTCAATACTTCTATAGAGCCTGTGCTAATAGAGGAATGCAAGCCATCTCCTCTATATGATGTTGTCATGCGTAATGGTATTTCTGTATAGTATGCCACGATGTAGGGGGCTGCAATCGGTAACGATGCCGATTGCAGCCTTTTTTTATTTAGGGATTGGTAATCTTTCTTCATTCAATCATAAACTTTACAAAAGGTTTGTTTTTTACAAATTATCGTTCATTTTTTATAAAATGGTTATCAGAAAAAAGATGTAATTTTGCAGCAGATAAAGACAGGTGAGCTAACTATCATAGATAGCGGGCCTAAACAACATAGATAGCCATGCTAACTGCCATAGATAGCAAGCTTAAACAACATAGATAATAAGTATAAATATAATAAATAAAAAAATATTATGGCTGAAGAAAAGAAATATAGAGTAGAGTCAGACCTCTTGGGTGAACTCAAAGTTCCTGCTGATGCACTTTACGGTGTACAAACACAGCGCGGTATCAACAACTATCACATCTCTCGCAAGACGATGCGTGATAATCCAGATTTCATCGTAGCTATCGCTTACGTGAAGTTGGCTGCGGCTCAGACCAACCATTCTCTCGGTGTTATCAACGATGAGATTGCGGGTGCCATGTCACAGGCTTGCCGTGAACTGATCGATGGCAAATGGCATGAGAACTTCCCTATTGATATGGTTCAGGGCGGTGCTGGTACTTCTGTTAATATGAATGCCAATGAGGTGATTGCCAACCGTGCCTTGGAAATCTTGGGACGTGAGAAGGGTGATTATAAGTATTGTTCTCCTAACGATCATTGCAACTGTGGTCAGAGCACCAACGATGTATATCCTACTTCCATTCGTTTGGCTTTGATTCGTATGAATGCTCACTTGGTAGGTGCCTTGACAGGATTGATTAGTGCATTCCGCTATAAGGGTGAGGAGTATGCTGATGCTATTAAAATGGGACGTACTCAGTTGCAGGATGCTGTGCCAATGACTGTAGGTCAGGAGTTTAATGCTTATGCCAACAACTTGGAGGAGGAAATCCTCAACTTGGAGCGCAACGTAAAACTCTTGCATGAGATCAACATGGGTGGTACTGCTATTGGTACAGGATTGAATGCAGTTCCTGGCTTCGCTAAGTTGTGTGCTGCTAACTTGAGCAAGTTGACAGGTGAGAACTTTATTTCTGCTTCCGACTTGGTGGAGGCTACTCCTGATACGGGTGCATACGTAAGCTACTCTTCTGCCTTGAAGCGTTTGGCAGTCAAGTTGTCTAAGATCTGTAACGACCTTCGCTTGATGGCATCTGGTCCTCGTTGTGGATTGAATGAGATCAATCTTCCTCCTAAGGCTCCAGGTTCTTCAATCATGCCAGGTAAGGTAAATCCTGTTATCCCAGAGGTAACCAATCAGGTATGCTTCAAGGTGATAGGCAATGATACCACCGTTAGCTTTGCTGCTGAGGCTGGTCAGTTGGAGTTGAATGTGATGGAACCTATCATCACCGAGAGCTTGTTTGAGAGCTTGACATGGTTGAAGAATGCCATCGAGACCTTGACCGAAGAATGTGTATTGGGTATCACAGTCAACAAGGAGCGTTGTTATGACATGGTGAAGCACAGTATCGGTATTGTGACCGCTCTCAATCCAATCATCGGTTATAAGAATAGTTCAAAGGTGGCCAAGGAAGCACATGAGACTGGTCGCTCTGTGTATGACATCGTGATAGAGAAAGGCTTGATGAGCAAGGAAGAACTTGACAAGGCGCTTGACCCTAAGGAAATGTTGCATTCTCACAACTTTACATTGAAATAAAAAGATTCAAGTTTCGGATATTCGAAAGTTGGATTAACTAAGCATAAAAGGAGCAAAATGAAAGATTTTGTTCCTTTTATTTTTTTATCTGAGAAATAAGTCTTACTTTTGTGGTTAGAATGTAACGGCAAAATTAAGTTTTAATAAAATTCAAATGATAAGAATCGGTAAAAAAATGAAGTCGGCCTTGGTGCTGATGGTGTTGATGGTGGCTCTTCCTTTGCAGTTGTTTGCCGCTGAATTAGGTGAGGCGGGCAAGCGCTTGGCTGCCTTGCCTGGAGTAAGTGATGTGGAACCCTTGAAGAGTACTCATTTCGGAGAAAAGTATGTGTTTTTCATTCAGCAGCAATTGGATCCTAAGAATCCTGCGGCTGGTAACTTTGAGCAGCGTGTGGTGTTGTGTCATCGAGGATATGATCGCCCAACGGTGTTGGTGACCGAAGGATATGATGCCAATTATGCACTACGTGAGGGATACATTGAGGAGTTGTCTAAGCTTTTCGACACCAACATTATCACTGTGGAGTATCGCTACTTTGACAAATCCATGCCAAAGCCTTGCAATTGGGATTATCTCACCGTGGAGAACTCACTCTATGACTTGCATCATGTCAACCAGACCTTGCATGCCATGTACAAGGGCAAGTGGATTGCAACAGGTATCAGCAAGGGAGGACAGACCACGATGTTCTATCGCACTTATTTCCCAAATGATGTGGATATCTCTGTGCCATACGTCGCTCCTTTGAATCGTTCGGTAGAGGATGGTCGTCATGAGGTGTTCTTGCAGCATCAGGTGTCAACGAAAGAGAACCGCAAGAAGGTGCTCGACTTCCAGTTGTTGCTTTTCAAGCGCAAAGCTACCTTGTTGCCTATGCTTGAAAAATATTGCAATGACAAGCACTATACTTTCAATGCACCGATAGCAGAAATTTTCGACTATACAGTATTTGAGTATGCGTTTGCTTTCTGGCAGTGGGGTGAGGATATCAAGGCGATTCCTACAGTTAAGGCTGACAATGAGACGGTATTTAAGTATTGGATAGGTATGTGTGAGCCAAACTATTTCTCTAAGCAAAATCCTTACTTCTCATTCGATGTACAGGCTGCTAGAGAGTTGGGCTATTATGGCTATTACACCAAACCTTTCAAGAAGTATCTTTCTATTTCTACAGCCAAGGGCTATTTGGCAAAATTGATGTTGCCAGATGGTATCGGCAAGGTGGAGTTCTCGCCTGCTCTTTACAATCACACGGTTGATTTCTTGACCCATAATGATCCTAAGATGGTATATATTTATGGTGACATCGATCCATGGGGTGCTTCTGGAATCTATGGACTTCCTTGGACCAAGGGCAAGCAGAATCTTCATGTCTATATGTGTCCTGGTGGTTCGCACAAGACACGCATCATGACTTTCCCTGAGAAAACTCGTCAAGAGATTATTGATTTGATAGCAAGTTGGTTGAAAAATTGAAGTATGTTTCATCATGAGATGAAATAGGCTTCACATAAAAACGAAGTAGGCTTCATGCGATGATGAAGCCTACTTCGTTTTTTATTGTTGTTTGTCTTTATCTTTATGCTTGTGTTTTATTTGGTCGAATCCATTTCCATACACACCGATGACGGCGCTTTGGGATACAAAAGCCTGTGGGTCGATTTCTTCGATGAGGCGGAAGATGGTTTGTGACTGTCGTTGCTTGGCTAGTACAAAGAGCATTTTCACTTCTTGTCCCGAATAGAAACCAGAAGCATCCACTACGGTTACGCCACGTTGTGCATCCACATTGATGCGCTTGCCTATCTCGATGTATTTCTTCGAGATGATGAAGAACTGTACAGAACGGCGACGACTGTTGACCACTTGGTCGATACAGAATGCCTGAACATAGAGTACTACATAGCCATAGAGTACTTTCTCTAAGTCGTGTACCACGAAATAGCTCGAAGATATGATGAAAAGGTCGCAGATCATGATGACACGACCGAGCGAGATGTCACGGTATTTATTGACGATGGTGGCAACGATGTCGGTACCACCCGTGCTACCGCCTGAGGAAAGTCCCAGTCCTACACCACATCCACAGAATACAGCACCCAAGATGGCAGCCCACAGTGGCTGGTCTTGCAACAGTTGTATATCTTTCATGTACTGTGAGCAAAATGATGTCAGTGCGGTAAGTGTGATAACGGCAAAGATGGTTTTGGCGCAAAACTTGCGACCCAGAATCTTGAGTGCAGCTATCAGCAAGCAAGTGTTGATGACGAAATAAGGCACTTGCACAGGAATACCTGTAGCCCAATAGATGATGGACGATATACCTGGCAGACCGCTGGCAGTAACATTTGTAGGCAATAGAAATAAGTTCCATCCGATGGCGTATGAAACCATGCCAATGGCAATGATGGCGTAGTCTTGTATCTCCTGAAAGAGGGGACGCTTCTGAAAATCTTTAGTCATAATGTCTTTTGGGATTATTAAGGGTTATATTACCAAAACTTCTTTTGCTCCTCCGACCATTCGAAGCCTTGGGAAGCCATTTTCTTTTCTAGTTCTTGACGATCTACATTGAAGTTATAGCAGATTTCGTCTAGTGTTTCAAACTCATGGTCACGAAGCAAGAAGTTGATGGCACTTACAAGCATCGGGACATCATTCATAGGTAATTTATCCATTTTTTCTGATTTTATAATTTTCTTAATTTATATAAATTAGGGAGGGTGAGGTTATTCCTCACTTTCCGTTTGGCTGTTCTTGAGCTCGTCGGCAAGGAAACGTGGGGTATAACCCAGTTTGCTCTTTGCCACTTCTTCGGGTGTTCCTGCACTGAGCAAGGTACCACCGCCACGTCCACCTTCTGGTCCCATGTCGATGATATAGTCTGCCAGTTTGATGACGTCAAGATTGTGCTCAATGATGATGACCGTATTGCCTCGGTCAACCAACTTTTGCAACACTTCCATCAAAATGCGGATGTCCTCGAAGTGAAGACCAGTGGTAGGTTCGTCGAGAATGTAGAGCGTCTTGCCGGTATCTCGCTTGGATAGTTCGGTAGCGAGTTTCACGCGTTGGCTTTCTCCACCAGAGAGCGTGGTAGAGCTTTGACCCAGTTTGAGATAACCGAGACCTACATTCTGAAGAGCCTTGATCTTCTGGAGAATTTGTGGCACGGCATCAAAGAACTCAACTGCTTGATTGATGGTCATGTCAAGTACATCGGCGATGCTCTTTCCCTTGTATCTCACCTCCAAGGTCTCACGATTGTATCGCTTGCCATGGCATACTTCACAAGGAACATACACGTCGGGTAAGAAATTCATCTCTATTGTCTTATAGCCGTTTCCGCCACAAGCTTCGCAGCGTCCTCCTTTCACATTGAAAGAGAAACGTCCTGGCTTGTAGCCACGAATCTTAGCTCCTGGCAATCCAACGAAGAGGGAGCGAATGTCGCTGAACACTCCTGTGTAAGTGGCAGGGTTGCTGCGTGGAGTACGACCGATAGGACTTTGGTCCACATTTACCACCTTATCTATATTCTCAATGCCTTCGATGCTGTCGTATGGCATCGGCTTTTTGAGTGAACGGTAGAAATGATGGGAGAGGATAGGCTGTAAAGTTTCGTTGATGAGGGTGGATTTGCCCGAGCCGCTCACACCTGTTACTACAATCAATTTTCCTAATGGAAATTCCACATCCACACCTTTCAAGTTGTTGCCTCTGGCTCCATGAATGGTGATACTCTTGCCGTTACCTTCACGACGATGGGCTGGTAGCTTGATGGCCATTTGTCCATTAAGGTATTGGGCTGTGATAGTCTGGGTCTTTAACATTTCTGCTGGAGTACCTTGGAAGACCACTTCGCCACCTTTTCTTCCTGCTTTCGGACCGATGTCAACGATATAGTCGGAGGCTAGCATCATGTCACGGTCGTGTTCTACGACAATGACAGTGTTGCCGAGGTCGCGCAATTCTTTCAAGCTGTTGATGAGACGTTCGTTGTCACGTTGGTGCAAACCAATGCTAGGCTCATCGAGAATGTAGAGCACATTGACTAGTTGGCTACCAATCTGTGTGGCAAGTCGGATACGTTGGCTCTCACCACCCGACAAAGAAGCCGATTGGCGATTGAGCGAGAGATAATTAAGTCCTACATCAAGCAAGAAATTGACACGAGAGCGCAATTCCTTTACGATTTCATGCGCCACCTTTGCTTTCATTTCAGGCAAATGCTCTTCCACATGGTCGAGCCAATCACGCAGTTCGTCAATGTCGAGGTTGGCAATTTCGGATATATTCTTATCCCAGATTTTGAAAGAAAGCGATTCTTTCTTGAGGCGTTGTCCATGACATTCCGGGCATTCGATGGTGGAAATGAACTGGTCAGCCCATTTCTTTCCTGCTGCCGACTCATCGTTCTCCATAACAGACTTCAAGTAGTCGATAATACCATCATAGGCACAGAAATAGTCGGTTGAAGTATGTACCTTATCCTTGGAAATCTTGACGTTTTCGAGAGAGCCATACAAAATCTCTTGCATCGCATCCTCTGGAATATCCTTGATAGGTGTCTTGAGCTTGAGGTCATATTTCTCCAAAAGCGACTCTATCTGCCAGAATATCATCTGGTTCTTATATTTTCCGAGAGGTACAATTCCTCCTTCATAGATACTCAACTTTTCATCCGGCATCACCTTCTTGAGGTCGATTTGGTTTACTTTACCCAAACCTTTGCAGTGAGGGCAGGCACCTTCGGGGGAATTGAAAGAGAACATGTTAGGGGCTGGGTCTTGGTATGCCATGCCTGTAACAGGGTCCATCAATCGCTTGGAGAAATTCTTTACCTCATTGCTATCTTTGTCAATAACCATCACCATGCCGTCACCTTGGCGCATGGCTGTAGCAACACTCTTGCGGAGTCGTTCCTCGTCTTCATCCTTAATGGCAAGCTTGTCGATGACAACTTCGATGTTGTGGTTCTTGTATCTATCCACCTTCATGCCTCGTTTGATTTCTTGGATTTCTCCATCCACACGGATGTAGAGATACCCTTTGCGAAGCATACTGTCGAAGAGCTCACGGTAATGACCTTTGCGTTGGCGAACGAGAGGAGCCAAGAGATAGATGCGCTTGCCGTGGTAGTGGTTGAGAATCATGTCAATCACCTGTTCTTCTGTATATTTCACCATCTCTTCGCCGCTGCGATAACTATAAGCAGTTCCGGCGCGAGCATAGAGCAAACGGAGATAGTCGTATATCTCGGTGGTGGTACCCACCGTGGAACGAGGATTCTTGTTGGTGGTCTTCTGCTCAATACTGATGACAGGACTCAATCCTGTAATCTTATCTACATCAGGTCGTTCCATGTTGCCCAGGAAATTGCGGGCATAGGCCGAAAAAGTTTCAATGTATCTGCGCTGTCCTTCGGCAAAAATTGTGTCGAAAGCCAACGAAGACTTACCCGACCCTGATAGGCCAGTAATCACCGTGAGAGAATCGCGCGGAATCTCTACATCCACATTCTTGAGGTTGTGGACACGAGCTCCCCACACACATATCTTTTCATCTTCAGAAGTCATCATAATATAGAAGTATAGCTATACCTATTTTATTATTGTCTATTCAATGTTATTAATACCACGGAGCAGATTCACGTCTCTTTTGATGTCGTAAATCTTGCCATCGCCTCCTTTGGCCTTGACCACAACGAAATACACGCCTTCTTTGACGGGCTTACCTCGAAATGTACCATCCCATCCCTCGGCAGGATTCGACCATTCGAAGAGCTTTTGTCCCCATCTGTTGAATATGTAGGCATGGAAGTCGGTGATGTTTTGATAGCCCGACTTAGGCTTGTAGATGTCATTGATGCCATCCCCGTTGGGAGAGAAAGCATTGGGCATCTGCAACAGACTCTTTTCGATGGCTGGCACCGAGTCATTGTCTTCGTCATCAGCAAAAGCCGCAAGTGGGCTCGCTAAAATAACGGTAAAAGCCAATATGAAGCGTCGTTTTAATCTCATTTCGTAAATATTTGTGCAAAGATAATAAAAAGTTAACACATGGATATGGTTAGATGGGAGTTTTTTTGTATTTTTGCACATGAAATTATTAAAAATAGAAGATATGAGACGAAATCTGAGATATTTCCTGATGATTTTGGGCGTGATGCTTAGTGTAAGCGTATTTGCCCAAACAGTGAAATGGCGTGACATTTACACGGTGAAGAAAAAAGACACTGTTTTTGGCATTGCCAATAAGTATGGGCTTAGCTTGGTGGAACTCATGGATGCCAATCCTGAGATGAAGAAAGAAGGCTACATGCTACAAAAGGGAGCTACTCTTTTTATTCCTTATGCTACAGAAAAAAAAGAGAATAAGAATACTAACAAGGCAATAACGACTTTGCCAGCTGTGGGTGGAAAACCTGTGGTGACGACAACTACTACTGCTAAGAGCAATGCCGTGAAAGTGGGCGTGATGTTGCCTTTGCATGATGTGGATGGCGATGGTAAGCGAATGGTGGAATACTACCGTGGTATCCTTTTGGCTTGCGAGAATTTGAAGCAAAAGGGTATCTCTACGGATATTCATGCTTGGAATGTGCCTATAGATGCAGATATTCGTGTGACATTGGCGCAGCAGGGTGCTAGTGACTGTGACCTTATCTTTGGTCCGCTTTATTCTAAACAAGTAGCACCTTTGTCTGATTTCTGCAAGACCAATGGCATCAAGATGGTCATTCCATTCTCAATCAATGGTGATGACGTGGAACGCAATAAGGAAATTTTCCAGGTATATCAGAGTCCTGAAACGTTGAACGATGCGACCATCAAAGCTTTTATGAATCGTTTTGTCAATGTGCATCCTATCTTTGTGGATTGCAATGACTCTACTTCTCGCAAGGGTGCGTTTACCTTTGGGGTGCGCAAGGAATTGGAGCGTAAGAAAATCAATTATAGTATTACGAATGTGAACTCTACCATCGAACAGTTTGCCAAGGCTTTTGTTCCTTCCAAGCAGAATGTGGTAGTGCTTAATACAGGACGTTCTCCTCAGCTTACCGCTGTACTAAACAAGTTGGATGAGTTTAGTGCCAAATACCCAGGTGCTGTAGTTTCTCTCTTTGGTTATACGGAGTGGTTGATGTATGCCAAATACAATCTCGACCGTTTTTATAAGTACGACACTTATGTTCCTTCTACCTTTTATTATAATGCGTCATCGACTAAGACCACGAATCTAGAGCAAACTTATGCCAAATGGTTTCATCAGCCAATGCAGGTAGCAATGCCTCGATTCGCAATAACGGGTTACGACCATGCCATGTATTTCATACAGGGTGTGAAGAAGTATGGTAAGGGATTCGCTGGTGAGCGTAATCAGGTGACTTATCAGCCAGTGCAGACTCCTCTCAATTTCAAGAAGACGAGCAAGGGTGGTTACAGAAATACTAATTTCCAGTTGATACATTACACGTTCAACCGCCAGATAGAATCGGTCAACTATTAATAAAGAGAACAAAATAGAATGAAAAGAATAAAGATATTGCTATTTACGCTTCTTGCAGGTTGTGCATCTATGCATGCCCAGATAGGAGAGCATCGCAATGATTTTGCAGTCGGTGTGAATGGTGGCTATTTGATGAGTAAGGTGACTTTTACTCCTGATGTGCCACAGGTGCAGCATGGTGGCTTGACTGGTGGATTGTCTTTCAGATACGTGTGTGAGAAGTATTTCAAGACTATCTGTTCCATCTATGCCGAAGTGAACTATGCGCAAGCTGGATGGAAGGAGGATATTCTCGATCGGGATAATAATCCTGTATTGATAAAAGGCACCAATGAGGCTTTGGCTTATAGCCGTACTATCAATTATGTGCAAGTACCTGTTTTTGCTCATTTGGCTTGGGGTAGAGAGGAGAGAGGATTGAATATCTTTGTCAATCTTGGTCCTCAGTTTGGCTATTACCTCAGTGAATCTACAAGTACCAATTTTGATAGTACCACAGAAACCGAAAACAATCGCACCAATACGGTGGTGGCTCAAGACACAATGGCTGTAGAGAATAAGTTGGACTATGGTATTGCTGTAGGTTTGGGTGCTGAATATAGTGTGCCTAAGTTGGGGCATTTCTTGGCCGAAGTACGCTACTATTATGGGTTGGGCAATATCTATGGCTCGTCTAAGCGCGACTATTTTGGAACTAGTAACTACGGACAAATCGTATTCAAGTTGTCTTATCTCTTTGATATAACTAGAACCAAGAATGTCAAGAGAAAATAAGAATATGAGAGCATTCTAAAATGAAATAAATAATAAAAATAAAATAATGACAACAAAAGCAATTCAACAGAAATTGAGCGACTCTGCGTCAGCTCGTTGGACGGCCCTTCTCATCGTGAGTGTTACGATGATGTTCGGCTACTTTTTTACAGACGTCATGTCTCCATTGGAGCCACTCTTGACTGCCGCTAAGGAAGACGGTGGGCTTGGACTCGGATGGAGCTCTGACGAATATGGATTTTTCTCAGGAGCATACGGCTACTTCAATGTATTCCTCTTGCTTCTCTTCTTCGGTGGATTGATCCTCGACAAGTTTGGTATTCGTTTTACGGGTGTGCTCTCTACTGTTCTGATGTTCTGTGGAGCATTGGTAAAATGGTATGCTGTAGGTCATAGTTTCGAGGGTACAGTAGCTGTGCCTTTCTTTGGTACTTATAGCACTCAGGTGGTTCTTGCTGCTCTTGGCTTTGCCATCTACGGAGTAGGTTGTGAGATTTGTGGTATCACCGTGAGTAAGGTCATCGTGAAGTGGTTTACAGGTCATGAGTTGGCTTTGGCAATGGGGGTTCAGGTAGCTACCGCTCGTTTGGGGACCGCAGCTGCTCTTGGTGCAGCCCTTCCATTTGCAAAGTCGATGGGTGGTGTTGCTGCTTCTGTTGGCTTGGGTGCAGCCTTGCTTTGTGCTGGTGTGCTTGTCTATCTCGTATATTGTGTGATGGATAAGAAGGAAGATGCATCGGCTGCCGCTGTGGCTGGCGAACCAGAAGAAGGCTTTAAGTTCTCAGACCTTGGTGGATTGTTCAAGACTACAGGTTTCTGGTATGTGGCATTCCTCTGCCTGATGTTCTATGCAGGCGTATTCCCATTCTTGAAGTTTGCCACCAAGTTGATGATTTTCAAGTATGGTGTAGCTGCTGATGTAGCAGGTTTGATACCAGCAATGTTGCCATTTGGTACCATCTTCTTGACTCCATTCTTCGGTAGCATCTACGATAAGTATGGTAAGGGTGCCACCTTGATGATTATTGGTAGTTGCCTCTTGACCTTGGTTCACGTGGTATTTGCTTTGCCTATCAATTCATGGGTACTTGCCATCGTGATGATGCTCATCCTCGGTATCGCCTTCGGACTGGTACCTTCTGCGATGTGGCCATCTGTACCAAAGATTATCCCAATGAAACTACTGGGTACTGCATATGCCCTCATCTTCTATATCCAAAACATCGGTTTGGCTTTGATTCCTGTATGGATTGGCAAGGTGAACCAAGCGAATACTGCTGCTGATGGTACCATCAACTACACGGAGACGATGACTATTTTCGCATGTTTCGGAGTAGTAGCTATCGTTATCTCCTTGCTCCTCTTGATGGAGGATAAGCGAAAGGGATATGGCTTGCAGCAACCTAATGTGAAGAAATAATAACAACTAAAAAAGAAAGGATACAACCATGAATGCGACACCTGAAACTCTGATTAAAGAGTATGCTGACCCAATAGAGCAGCAGGAGATTGACAAGTTCGTTTGCTCTGAGATGGGCAGACAGATACATCGATATATCAAAGGTATGTCGGGTACGAAACAAGCAATGCTTAAGTTTGAGGAGAAGTTGGCCAGTTTGACAGTACCAGAGAAAGAGAAGGCGATAGCTAAGTATATCGACCTCAATCGAAAGGCGCTTGATGGCTTGGACTTCAAGATGATTTTGGTTCGCTCAATTGCCAACTACTGTGACACCTATCAGTACATGTTGGAGTTTATCAACGACAAGCGTAAGATGATATTCTATTATCTGCGCATGAAGGAGAAATACGTACAGTATCATCAGGTGTTTGAAGAGAATGGCAAGTTTGGCATCAAAGACCATCAAGGAAACGTGATGGTGACTCCATCTTACGATTTTTTGCGTACATGCTACATCTATGTGGATGACCTCACGATGATGCCTGTGATAGCAGAAAAGAATGGTAAGATGGGACTGATTATGCCAGACGGCAAAGATACTATCGTCGCCGACTTTGTTTATGACGACATTTGCTTGCGTGATGAGTACCCTTATTTTGAGGCAACCCTCAATGGTAAGGAAGGATTCATAGATAAAGATGGAAAATTTATCTCATAAGAAACATTTGGGATAAGATATAAAAAAGAAGGGCAATCGCTGAATTTCAGTGATTGCTCTTTATTCTGTGGGTTGGTTAGGATTAACCAAGATACTTCATGAGGATTTTGATCTTTCCGCTTTCACGTAGTTTTAAGATACTCTTTTCGCGAATCTGGCGTACACGCTCACGTGTCAAACTAAACTCGCTTCCTATTTCTTCGAGACCCTTCTCGTGGCATCCGATACCATAACAGTAGCAAAGAATCTTGCGCTCACGTTCCTTGAGCACAGACTTCAATACACGCTGCAACTCATTGCTCATAGATTCGAAATCTACTTGCTTGTCTGTGCGGCTATCGTCACCAGAAGCCATGACATCTACCATCGCGTTGTCATCATCTTCGCCACCGAATGGGGCATCGATACTCATGTGATGGTTATCTGCCTTGATGGTCTGGTCAATCTTGCTTTCCTCCATGTTGGTGATTTTGCTCAACTCGGCAACAGAAGGCTTGCGCTGGTGTTCTTGCTCAAACTTACTGATTTCTGCACTAATCTTGCTCAATGCACCCACCTGGTTCAAAGGTAAGCGCACAATACGGCTCTGCTCTGCGATGGCCTGAAGGATGCTCTGGCGAATCCACCATACGGCGTAGGAAATAAACTTAAAACCACGAGTCTCATCAAACTTCTCAGCAGCTTTCACCAAACCAATGTTTCCCTCGTCGATTAAGTCGGTGAGCGAAAGACCTTGGTGTTGGTATTGCTTAGCTACAGATACCACGAAGCGGAGGTTGGCTTTTACCAATTTGTCCTTGGCACGCTCACCTTCACGACCGCCTTTTCTGATTTTCTGGGCAAGTTCGATCTCTTCATCAATAGAGACCATAGGTTCACGACCAATCTCCACCAAGTACTTATCAAGTGCTTCACTGGAACGGTTGGTTATACTCTTGCTAATTTTAAGTTGTCTCATAAATATCCTTTTACCTTTCTATTTTTTGTAGATGTTCTGTATTCTTTTATCCGACCTTTCGGATTTCGGGGTGCAAAGATACAAAAAAATCCTCAACATCTTTGTAATATAATTAGAAAAAGTTTTGTAAAATAGCATCTTTTTTACTTGAAGGTGGTGCTTTTTTCTGTAAAAACGTCTATATCATGGGCTTTGTTTGTATTAAAGTTGAATGTAATGAGGCTTTTTTGCTGCATAATGTTTGTATATCCAAGAAAAATGTGTAACTTTGCAAAGTTGAAATTTACGAGATAAAAATAATAACTAAAATAAGTAACAAAATTAATTATGTTTGAAAATCAACCTAAAGGCCTTTGGGTCTTGTCGTTGGCTAATACGGGTGAGCGTTTCGGCTATTACACGATGCTCGCTGTGTTTGCCTTGTTCTTAGGTGAGAACTTCGGCTTTGGTGCGGGTATGGCATCAGAGATTTATTCTTGGTTCCTCACTGCTGTGTATTTCTTGCCTCTTATCGGTGGTATGGCTGCCGACAAGTGGGGTTATAACAAGATGGTAATCATCGGTATCATGATTATGTTCTTGGGTTATCTGTGTCTTTCTATTCCTCTGGGTGGAGGAACGGTGGCTATTGCTGCGATGGGAGCAGCCTTGTTGCTCGTTAGCTTGGGTACAGGTTTCTTCAAGGGCAATTTGCAGGTTATGATTGGTGACTTGTATAACGATCCTAAGTATGCAAGTCAGCGTGATGCAGGTTTCTCACTTTTCTACATGGCTATCAACATTGGTGCCCTCTTTGCTCCTACAGCTGCTATTGCTGTGATGGATTGGGCGCAGAACTCATTGGGTTTCAGCAAGGCAGATTCTTATCACTTTGCTTTTGCTGTGGCTTGTGTTTCTGTAGTTGTGTCGATCTTGATTTACTTCTTGGGTAAGTCTGCTTATAAGCAGGTACTTGTCAATGAGAAGAAGAAAGAAGATAAGGTGGAAGAGGCTGCTGTTGAGGAATTGACTCCAGCACAGACCAAGGAGCGCATCATCTGCCTCTGTTTGGTATTCGCTGTAGTAATCTTCTTCTGGATGGCTTTCCATCAGAATGGCTTGACCTTGACTTGGTTTGCTGATGAGTTTACAGCTCAGTCTGCTACAGGCGTAACAGGTATGGAGTTCAGTGTAATCAATTTGATTTGGGCTATCTTGATGGTTTATGGTATCGTAGGTTTGATTACATCCAAGAAGGGTGCAACCAAGGGTATGGCTATCAACTTAGGTTTGATCGTGATTCCTGCTATCATCTTGGGTTATACCTATGTGAATAGTGGTTCTGAGGTGGTAAGTATCGCAGCTCCTATCTTCCAGCAGTTCAACCCTTGCTTCGTTGTAGCATTGACTCCTGTGAGCATTGCGCTCTTCAGTTGGTTGGGTAAGAAGGGTAAGGAACCTAAGGCTCCAGTGAAGATTGGCTTGGGTATGTTGGTTGCAGCTGTAGCTTATTTGTTGTTGACCCTTTCTTGCATAGGTCTTCCTGTGCCAAGTCAGCCAAACCATGTAGCTGATGTAGATCCTAACATCTTGGTTCGCACTTATCTTATCTTGACTTTCGCAGAGTTGTTGCTTTCACCTATCGGTATTTCATTCGTTAGTAAGGTAGCTCCTCCTAAGTACAAGGGTATGATGATGGGTGGCTGGTTCGTAGCTACTGCTCTTGGTAATAAGTTGGTTTCTATCCCTGGTCACATGTGGGATATGCCATTGCCATATGTATGGGGAACCTTGATGGTAATCTGTCTTCTTGCAGCTCTCTTCATCTTCTCTATCATCAAGAAGTTGAATAAGGTTAGCTAATAATGTAAATAGTATATAAAAAAAGAATGCATCAATTATTTGGTGCATTCTTTTTTTTATATTAGAATACAGGAAGTATGTATTCTAGTCCAATGGATAATTGGATGGTTTCTTTAGACAGGGCACCTAAGTTTCGACTGAGGTCGGTTAGGTCGTTTTTCTTATAGAGCCCGTGTAGGAAGAAACGAAGGTCGCGGTTCTTGACAGGGAAGAACTCGGCACAAGCCTGAACACTCCATACATTACTGTATCGACCTTTCTCGTAAATTCCGTTTGCACGATACACGTTGCCCATTTCATAGGTTCCTTTGGCATAAACATTCCAATGGGGGCTAAGCCGATAATCGATATTGGCGATGGTGGTGAAATAATCCACGTTTTGTGCCGTAACGCCTCCTTCTGTGCGATTAGCCGACATGCCACTGATAAATCCTTTGGTGTCGATTCCTTCACGTGCATACATAAAGTCAAGGTATGCCAACACAGGTCCTTTTTCCCAAACGTTGCCTGCAGTCAAATAGAGTTGTGTACGATTGGTTGCCAACTGTCCATATCCTGCACCGTAATGAAATCCGAGTGCGCGGTCGATGAAATATCCTTCGTAACCTAAGATACCGATGATAGGAGTCTTGGTCTTAGATAATTGTTCCGGGAATCCATAGTCATACGTGCTCATTTCCGAAGCATTGGTATTGTTGAGCAATTGCACGGCGATGGTCTGGTTGGGATTCAACTTGATGAGTCCACTCATACCTGCCTGGAAACAAGGAACAGTGTTGTTGAAGTCGGAATAGAATCTCACGCGATTGGCAGCCACCCAATATTCATAACCTCCTAACTCAGCAAATTGCTTTCCGATGACAATGGTGAAATGCTTGCCTGCGTCCCATCCCACTTGTGCTTTCTCTACAGCCATAGATACATTGTCGCTTGCCGTAGGGTTGTATTGGCGAGTGAAAGATTGGCGGAAAGAGTAGCTGATACCACCTTTCAGTTGTCCGGAAACTTGCATGCGTACACCATTGAGCGAGAATCCGCCTTCTGTATATTTCCCATCTTCGAAAGTGGCTTTGCCTGAGGAATTGAACTGTAGCTCCATGTGGGCAAAGTCTTGGTCGGTCAGTTTTCCGTCGGCAATAGATTGTAATAGCGGTTTACTTTCTGCAGGAGCATCGGGTGGGGTAACCTGAGCGCTCAGGCTACCTGCGATGCAACATAATGTTGAAATAATAATAGATTTCTTCATGTCTCCTTATTTCTTCAACCACTTGTCGAGCCATCCGAAGAATGTACGTTGCCAGAGCACGCCATTCTGTGGTTTCAATACCCAGTGGTTCTCGTCAGGATAGATGAGTAATTCTGCTGGGATACCACGCATGCGAGCTGCATTGAATGCGCCCATTCCTTGGTTGGCATTGATACGATAGTCTTTCTCGCCATGGATGCAAAGGATAGGAGTGTCCCACTGGTCAACAAACTTGTGAGGACTGTTCTCGTAAGTCTTCTTGGCATTGGCAGTTTGGTCTTTGTTCCAGTAAGCATCATCATACTCCCAGTTAGAGAACCAAGCCTCTTCAGTATCGGTGTACATACTCTCCAAGTTGAACGCACCGTCGTGAGAAAGGAATGCCTTGAAACGCTTGTTGTGATGACCTGCGAGGTAATATACTGAGAATCCACCGAAGCTAGCGCCTACACATCCCAAACGATCTTTGTCAACGTATGGCAAGTTGTTGGCAGCATCGTCGATGGCAGAGAGATAGTCGTTCATGCACTGACCTGTCCAATCGCCAGAAATCTCTTCATTCCACTCATGTCCGAAGCCTGGCAAACCACGACGATTAGGCAATACCACTACATAACCATTGGCAGCCATAATCTGGATGTTCCAACGATAGCTCCAGAACTGGCTTACTGGGCTCTGAGGACCACCCTCACAGAAGAGGAGAGTAGGGTACTTCTTGTTGGCGTCAAAATTGGATGGCAACATAATCCATACCAACATCTGCTTGCCATCAGTAGTCTTCACCCAACGCTGCTCGCATTTGCCAAGAGCCAATTGGTTGAGAATATGATCGTTCTCATGAGTAATCTGCTCCACTTTGGTACTCTTGATGTCCTTGCCAGGAGTAACGATGTAGAGGTCGGTAGGAGCTGACATGCTTTGGCGTGCAGCCAAAATCTTGTTACCATTGTTGGCAAGAGAAAGACCCGTGAAGTCTGCCCAGTCATTGGTCAACTGCTTAACTTCTCCCTTTAGGTTGGTCTGATACATGTTGTTGGTAGCATGCCATACACCGATGAAAGTCAAGCTCTTGCTGTCCTTGTTCCATACGAATGCATCCACATTGCTATCAAACTTCTCTGTTACATAGTTCTTCTTGCCACTAGCCAACTCATATACGCAGAGACGGTTGCGGTCGCTCTCATAGCCATCACGAGCCATACTCTGCCAAGCCACGTACTTACCATCTGGTGAGAACTGAGGGTTGGTGTCGTAGCCAGGGTTGTTTTTCAAGTTCTCTGGAGCATTTACAGCCTGATGCTTCATGCTCTTGGTGGCATCTACCTTAGGTGCCACGTAGCCTGCTTCCTTGCAGAGGTTCTTAGTCTCACGTGTACTTACATTATATAAATAGATATCGGAGTCGGTAGAAATGGCATACTGTACACCTTCCTTCTTGCGACAAGTGTAAGCGATAGACTTGGAATCAGGGCTCCAAGCCAATTGTTCTACGCCACCGAATGGAGCCATTGGGCATTCGAAAGGCTCGCCCTGCAGGATATCAACGCCCTCGGCGATATTGCCATTGGCATCAACTTCTGCTACGAAAGGATGCAGGATACTCTCCACGTAGTGATCCCAGTGGCGATAGTTCATATCGGTAACCAATCTGCCTGTAGCCAAAGGAAGATCGGAAGGGTTCTGCTGGATGGTTCCGTGATAAGGCAATTCCTTGATGAGAATCACTTTTTTGCCGTCTGGTGAGAATTTGAATCCCTCAATGCCCGTCTTGTCATTGGTGAGTTGCTTGCGATTGGTTCCATCTGGATTCATGCTCCATACCTGGCCGTCACGAAGGAAAGCAATTTTCTTGCCACCTTCTATCCAGGTAGCGTCGCTCTCGCTCTTGGCATCGGTGGTAAGTGCCTTCTGGTTCTTGCCATTGGCATCCATCACAAAGAGCATTTGGTGGCTCTTATTAGCCTTGACGCTGTAGTAACCCACTTGATAGACAATCTGCTTGCCGTTAGGCGAAGCTTCTGATCCACCGATTCGTCCCATAGCCCAAAGAGCCTCTGGGGTCATCAGGTTGCTCTGCAACTTGATGTTGTTCTTTTCAATCATAGTTTGTGCATTAGCCACAGTACCACTCATACTGAGGGTGGCAGCAGCTAAGATCATAGCTTTAATCATAATTATTATTGTTATAAAATGTTTTGTCCTAATTTATGTTGTTTTGCTTGTTACGGTAGGCGAGAGGCGACATGCCTGCACGCTGTTTGAAGAAGTTGGTCAGCGCACTCTGGTCGCTGAAACTCAAATGGTCGGCAATTTCGCCCATTGTCATGTCTGATTTCTTCAGGAGATTGCATATTTCCTTATACACGAGCGAAGTGACATGCTCATTGACGGTAGAACCACTAATCTCTTTCACCAGACGGGAGAGATAAGCGGTCGATACATTCAACTTGTCGGCATAAAAACGAATCTGACGTTCTTTGCGGAAATTGCGGTAGAGATGATGGAGGAAAATCTCGTAAATCTCTTTCTTATGACCGAGATCGTGGGTAATCGAGCATTGTTCATAAGGCAATTCCTCTAGGAGAAGCCGTAAGACATTAAACATGGATTCGATCATCTCCACCTTGTTGATGTGTTGGTGACTCACGATGTCACGTACGAAATGGAAGATATCGCACACACTCTTGTATTTGTCTTCAGAAAGATGAAAGAGTGTATCTTCGCTAGTGAATTTTGCATCCACCAAGATACATTCTGCTTCGAA
This sequence comes from Lachnospiraceae bacterium, assembly GCA_963657465.1. Taxonomy (GTDB): domain Bacteria; phylum Bacteroidota; class Bacteroidia; order Bacteroidales; family Bacteroidaceae; genus Prevotella. Next base: position 4,497 of record CAVKNU010000010.1, on the reverse strand, counting down.
GTCGGATGATACCTGTAAGGGAAAGACCACCTGTTTGGCAGTCATTGCCAAGAAGTCGTGTGGTGAAAGCATCTTGGTATTTTCGTCTCCGCCATCGACATCAAATACTCCATCCTTGCTCATCGTGTTTATCTGGTTGGAAATCTGAAGCTTGGCTGTTCCTCTTTTTACGAGTAGTAACTTTGTGAAGAGGGTTCGGGCTCTCATCATCTTGACGAAGCAAACGTCTTCCTCACCATCAGTTTCTGGGACAATAGGAATGCTTCCGCTCTCTCTCTCATTGACAGAGAAATGAGCGGCATATGCACCAAAAATATTCTTCAGATGGTATTTGGCGGCAAATTCTTCCAAGTTATACACTTGTTGTTTCATACCAATAGGGAATGTTTATAGTTTAGCTTCCATTTTCTCAACTTCTTTCATAAATCGATGCCTATAGAGGATGCCTGCAGCGGTAAGTCCGAAAGGGAAGGCTATCCAGATTCCGAGAATGCCCATGCCACAAGGAAATCCGAGTGTGTAGCCCATCGGAAGGGATATGATGAAATAGGCAATGAAGGCATATGTAACCATCGGCTTGACACATGCGATACCTCGCAATCCATTGGCAAAGGTGTATTGCAATCCGTCACCAAACTGATATACCATGAGCATGATGATTAGCATAGCCACAATCTCCTGTACTTGTGTGTTGTCGGTAAACAAACCACCAATCTGATGACGGAAAAGCAAGATTGGCAAACCCATGATGAGCGAGAACAGTAGGTTGAGACGGAAACCATCGTTGGCATTCTGGCGAACAGCCTGGAAATCTTTTTGCCCTACGAAGTGGCTCACACGTATCGCCATTGCCGCAGCCATACCTGAGAGCACGAGGTAGAAGAGCTGGGAGATGGTAATCATAATCTGATGGGCAGCTAAAGGAATGGTGCCTAGCCAGCCTACCATCACGCAACTCAACGTGAAGGCTGCCGACTCCATTGCCAACTGCAGCGCCACAGGCCAACCTAGGCGATTCATCTCTTTAAAGTCTGCCCGGTTGATATGACTTGTCAAGATGTCTTGTCGATACTCCTTGAATATTTTTCTTCCTACAACCATTGCCACCATGGCCACAGCCATCAGTATTCGACTACCCATCGTAGAAATACCTGCTCCGAGCAAACCTAGCTCAGGGAAAGGACCGACACCATAGATGAGCATCCAGTTGCCGAGGATATTTACGATATTTCCTGCTATCATCACCCACATCGCCACCTTGGTATGCGTGATACCATCGAGAAATTGCTTCATGGTGTTAAATACACCCACAAACATCACCGAGATGAGATTCACAATAAAGTAAGGGCGAATGAGTTCCAATAACTCCTCAGGTTGACCAATGCGACCGAGGTTGAAGTAGAGAATAATCATCGCTAAAGTGAAAATGACTCCCACCACCATGTTGGCAAAGAAAGAATTGCGGACTTTCTGCCCGATGTCATGAATTCGCTCCATGCCATAGAGACGACCGATGACAGGAGTGAGTCCGTAAGAGAAACCCATGTAGGAGACGAGCACAAGAGTAAAAATGTTGTTCACAAGTCCTGCTGCCGCCAATTCTTGGGTACTATGATGACCTATCATGAGTGTGTCGGCAAAGCCAAGCACTATGGTGCCTAGTTGTCCGATGATGATGGGAATGCCGATGCTGAGTAATTCCTTGTAATGATGCTTCTTCGTTATAGTCGAATTGTTATTCATTATGTACATGAATTCTTCTGTTCTGTTATTTATGAATTTAAGATGGAATGCAAAGTTACGACTTTTTATTGAGATTAAGCATGAATATCTGAAAATAATCATCCATCTAGCTACATTTTGCGGTAGATAAATATAAATAACCTTAAATGTTTGAGGAAAATAGGAGAAAAAAGATTTAAAGTCTAGATAAAAATGTATCTTTGTCTAAACGAAAGTGTTTTTTTATTAACTAAAAGTGAGATATGAAGAAATTGGCAATCTTGCTGCTTATTGCAGCTCAATCTTTCGTGGTGCAAGCTCAAGAGAAGCTTATTGCACTCAGTTTTGATGATGGTCCTAATACCACGACTACCGTCCACATGCTCGATGTGCTGAAAAAGCATGGTGTAAAAGCTTCCTTTTTTGTGATAGGAAAGAACATCACCGAGGAGAGTGCCAAGAGTATGATACGTGCTTATCAAGAAGGTCATGACATAGAAAATCATAGTCTTACGCATAGTGCTATGTCGCAATTGACGCCAGACTCCATACGTTCTGAGGCTGCGGCTACATCGGCTTTGGTAAAGCGATATGTAGGTAAGGCACCACGGTTCTTCCGTCCTCCATACATCAATGTTGACCAGAAGATGTATGATAACATCAAACTTGGTTTCATCTGTGGCGAGGGATGCGAGGACTGGGTAGATTCCATCACTGTGGATGAGCGAGTGAGGCGCATCACGGCGAGTGCCAAGGATGGTCTAATCTTTCTGCTCCATGATTACGAGGGCAATGAACAAACGGTGGCAGCCGTGGATCGTGTCATCCCAATCCTCAAGAAGAAAGGTTTCCGTTTCGTCACCGTACCAGAGCTATTTAAGTTGAAAGGTGTTAAGCCAAAGAGAAACGTGATATATAGCGATGTGATGAAGCCTGAGTATATTATCAGGTAAAAGTTGTATATTTGCAGTTGTAAAAACGTTAAAGGATGAGATTATGGTGGAAGAATTGAACGATAGAAGATTACCTGTAGGTATCCAATCTTTCAATGTAATAAGAAAAGAAAATTACCTATATGTTGACAAGACCGACTTGATTTGGAATCTTGCCAACAAGGGCAATAAGTACAATTACCTGAGCCGACCACGCCGCTTCGGCAAGTCTGTACTCATAGATACCCTCCAAGCTTACTTCGAAGGCAAGAAGGAACTCTTTGAGGGATTGAAAATCATGGATATGGAGAAGGAATGGGTAAAGCGTCCTGTTATCCGTTTGGATATGAGTCGAGCTGGTGCTACGGCAGAGGAAATCTGTTCCTATCTGAATAAGATTTTCAAGAAATACGAAAAGGTGTACAACATAGTTGTTGATCCGCAAGATGGTCTCGCCAACCGATTTGACAGCATCATAGAAACAGCCTATGAGCAAACAGGTCAGCAAGTTGCCATTCTCATTGACGAATACGATTCTCCTTTGCAACACTCTTGGGGAACACCCTATCATGAGGAGTGTACTGCTGTCTATCGAAAGGTATTCGCCATATTAAAGGCTGATGACGAGTACGAGAAATTCGTCTTCATCACAGGCATTACCAAGTTCACGCAAATCTCATTGTTCTCTGTTCTCAATAACTTGACCAACATCAGTTTCTACCCTCAATATGCTGCGATTTGTGGTATTACCAAGCAAGAGATTACCGACAACTTCATGCCCGAGATAGAGGCGATGGGCGAGAAGAACGGATGGACTACGGAAGAAACCGTAGCACAACTGAAAGCTAATTACGATGGCTATCATTTCAGTGCCGACAACATGGTGGATGTATTCAATCCTTTCAGTCTCATCAATGCTTTGGACGAGAGGGAAATCAACAACTACTGGGCATCATCGGGTGCAACCTCTTTATTGCCAAAATTTGTTGATGATATGGAAATTCGCCTAAAGGATTTCGACCACTGTGCCTTGCTAAGCAATATCATCCGAACCTCGGATGTTACTGGTGGTGGAGCAGAGTTGTTCCTTTACCAGTCTGGTTATCTAACCATCAAAAGCTATGCGAATGGAATCTATTTCTTGGGCATCCCGAACCATGAGGTAAGGCAAGCACTCTACGAAATGGTATTGCCAGCCTTGGCTATGCGCAACAACAGCGACATACAGTCAACCCAAGCTTTTCTGAGAGAGTATCTTGTCACAGGCAATCTCCCAGAAGCGAAAAAGTGCCTGAAAGCCCTCATTGCAGATGTGCCATACAGCAACAAGAAACTTGCCTCGATGGATATGGAGGAACGTTACCGTCTCATCATGAGCACGATATTCAACGCCATCGGTTGCCGTGTGAGGGTAGAGAAGATGATTGCCACAGGCAGAATTGACATGGTGGTGGAAGTCGTCAACTACATCTATGTATTGGAGTTGAAACTTACCAACAATGGTGGTCTTGCTTCTGCTGAGAACCAAATCAAGGCAAACAACTATGCCGAGCCTTTTAAGGCAGACAAGCGCAAGGTCGTTGCCCTCGCTGTAGAACTGGATGATTTGGGTAAGGGATTGATAGATTGGAAGGAAGTGGAGGCATAAGGATATGCTAGTTTTATCGCAAATAAGAAGGCATGGCAAGACTATAAGAATCCTTGTCATGCCTTTTGAATTCCCATCAAACTCTATCATTTCGCAAAGCCAAACTATGATTTCGCAAAATACATTCCTCCATGCACCATACTTATGAAAGTTTTTGTTTAACTTTGTGCGCAAAAACAACAAGTATGGAAGAAT
>CAVKNU010000009.1:32164-34731 GCA_963657465.1 Lachnospiraceae bacterium | reverse complement strand
AAATGCTGGTCTGCGGCTTTGAAGGTGGAGTAGAAGGTGCGAAGCATGGTTCTGTTGTATTCCTCCAGAGTAATTTGCTTGCCCAAGTGCTCTATCGTGTAATCCAAATCCATCACGTCGAGCAATGGCTTGTCGTATTCATCCACCAGTACCACTGCACGAAGTCCTGTCTGTCGATGAGCTTCCTCCAAAACTTTCTTGAAGCGCAGGCTATAGTCTGTGATTGGGGATTTCTCAATCTGATATTCTTTTTCCCATTTTATCAGATATGATTCCAACACTTGGTTGATGGCATCAGCATTTATGTAAGTGCCTGTGACGAAGTCAATGTGAAATACTGGGTAGGTCTTCCATTCCGTTTCTAGCTTTTCAATAGCTAGTCCCTTGAACAACTCTTTCTTCCATTGTTCCAAGCTTTTTATCCAATTGTTGCAATTATCGCCGTAAAAATGAAGCATCTTTCTTTTTTCTCATTTTTTTGTTGTAACTTTGTCGTCTAGAAAAAATAGAACCATGACAATGGAGAAAAAAGGAAAGATACTGATAGTAGATGACAATGAAGATGTGCTCTTGTCGCTCAATATGCTGTTGAAACCCTATGTGGAGGCAGTGCGAGTGATAAGTGCTCCAGAGCGAATCCTGGAATTCATGGATTCGTTCTCGCCCGATGTCATTATGCTCGACATGAACTTTCATCGTGATGCCATTAGTGGCGAGGAAGGCTATGAATGGCTTGGCAAGATTTTGGAGCACGACCCTAAGAGTGTGGTGCTCTTTATCACGGCTTATGTTGATACCGAAAAGGCGGTGAGAGCCATCAAGGCAGGGGCTATCGACTTTATTCCTAAACCTTGGGATAGAAAGAAACTGCTAGATACAGTGAAGAGCGCCGTGGAACTGAGCGATGAGCGAAAGAACGGTGTGGCACTTTCTGCAGAGGAAAATGGAAAAGAAACCTTTGCGCAATTTATTGGTGAATGTCCTGCTATATTGGAATTAAAACAGCAAATCAAGCGGGTGGCTGCTACGGATGCCAATGTCTTGGTTACAGGTGAGAATGGAACTGGCAAGGACGTGGTGGCTCATGCTTTGCATCAACTTTCACAGCGAGCCAAGAACTCATTTGTCAATATCGACTTGGGATGTATTCCCGACAATCTCTTTGAGAGTGAACTGTTTGGATATGAGAAAGGGGCTTTTACGGATGCCAAAGGTGTCAAGGCTGGACGCATAGAACTAGCTGATGGAGGTACGCTCTTCTTGGACGAGATTGGTAACCTGAACCAGCAAATGCAGCAAAAACTGTTGACCGTGATTGAAAAACGCGAGACCTCTCGCATTGGTTCCAACAAAACTCGACAAGTGGATATTCGTATCATTGCCGCTACGAATGTTCATCTTCGTAAGCGAGTGGAGGAAGGTACTTTCCGCCAAGACCTCTTCTATCGTCTCAATACCATCGAACTTCATTTGCCTCCTTTGCGTGAACGAGGCAATGACATCCTCTTATTGGCAGAACATTTCTTACAGATCATTTCTGGTAAGTATGGTATGGAGCGTATTTCGCTAGGGGCAGATGCCCGCCAAAAACTTTTGCAGTATTCTTGGCCGGGCAATGTGAGAGAGTTGCAACACTGCATCGAAAGAGCCATCGTGCTTGCTGATAAAACAGAGCTGTCTGCTGCCGACATCCGATTGGAAGAACCGATTGCCATCTCCAAACAGAAAGAGAATGTGGAGATGAAATCGCTCAATCTGGAGTCGTTGGAGCGACAAGCCATCAAGAAAGCCATCTCTTTGAGCAATGGCAACTTGACGCAAGCGGCAGAAATGTTGGGCATCACTCGTTTTGCCCTTTATCGCAAGATAGATAAGTTAGGAGTATAAACCTTAGTCTGAAAGAATCATGTCTGTCATCAACCACCTATTTTATAATAAGAGCAACGAGCGGATGCGCCAATTGATAGAGGCAATCCGCACACGTGATTTCTCCCTCCAATATTCACTCGAACATTTGAAGGGAGAAGAGCGGAGTTTGGCTCAACAGATGAATGAAGTAGTCAATGAGTTCCGAAAGACAACGTTGGAACAAGAGACAAAGTATCAGTATTTTGGAACGATGCTTGATACCATCAACGCCTTCTTGATTGTGGCGGATGAGGCTGGCAAGGTGCATTGGATGAATCGTGCTGCGGTGGATGAGCTTTGTGGTTTCTCCATTCAGCATCTAATTGATTTGGCTGTGATAGACGAGAACCTACCAGAGCAAATGAGGGAGCTTCGTCCTGGACATCAACAGTTGGTGCAACTTATTACAAAAACAACGAACCAAGCAAGCCAGAATGAAGGAAAGACAGAGTTTGTGTTGAGTGTAGTCAACTTCTTTCATAAGGGGTTTGCCTATCGTCTTTATACCTTGCAGAATGTGCAACCTATCATCCAAAAGAAAGAGACGGATGTGCAGCAACAACTGGTAAGGGTATTGACTCATGAAATAATGAATTCCCTCACACCGATTATCTCTTTGTCGGACACGCTTTGTGAAGGGCTTCAACAAAACACGATAG
>CAVKNU010000009.1:24540-31219 GCA_963657465.1 Lachnospiraceae bacterium | reverse complement strand
TATATAAATAAAGAGGTGAACAAGATAACTCAGTCGGATGGTACGGCACTCTTTATCAAGCAAGATCAGTTTGCTGCCGACCTCACCCTGAAAATCAATCAGAACATAGCCTTGACGGGAGGTAGCTTGTTTGTGAAAAGTTTGCTCAACAGACTGGATGAGTTTCAGAACAAGACCACAGCCTATAGCAGCCAACCGCTGATAGTGGGGTATGAGCAAAATCTCTTTGGTTATAATTCACTCAAATGGGACCGTCGTATCGAGCCTGTACGCTATCAGGAATCCAAGAAACGATATGCCGAAGCTTTGGAATTGGTTTCGGCTACAGCCTGCCAGCATTTCTTTAGTTTGGCATCAGCACAGGCAGAATGGGAAATGGCAAAGCAAAACTTTGCTTCTGCAGATACACTTTACCAAATGGCTAAAGGGCGATATGAGAATGGAACGATTTCGGAAAATGAGATGCTGCAACTGGAAATCAATCGATTGAATGAAGCGACAAAGGTGATGGATGCTCAGGTGGCATTACGAGAAAAGATGCAGACGATACGCTCCTTCTTGGGCTTGGGACAGAATGTAGAATTACGATTGGATATTTCTAAGCAGGTGCCCGAATTTGAAGTGCCTTTGCAAAGAGCTGTGGAGCTGGCCTTGTTGAATAGTCCAGATCCTGATTATTACCGTCGTATCCAAAAGGAGAGTGAGAGCAATTTGGCTCAGGCTCGTGCCAATGCAGGATTAAGAGCCGACCTCTACATGCAGTTTGGTCTTTCACAAACTGGAGCTGATGTGGGAGCAGCCTATCGTCGTCCTATGAGTCAGGAGTCGGCAAGTATCACGATTGCTTTGCCTATTTTGGATTGGGGTAGGGGTAAAGGAAGAGTGAGGGAAGCCAAGTCGCAATTGGCTTTGACCCGTACGCAAGTGGAGCAAGGCATGAGAGATTTTTATCAGAATGTGGAGAAACTTGTACTTCAGTTTAATATGCAAGCCAGAAAGGTGCGTGTGGCATCGCTCACGGATCAGCGAGCAGAACAGCGACACTTGGTTGCTAGACGACTTTACATCATGGGGCGCAACTCTATTCTCGATCTCAATTCCGCTATTAGCGAGAAAGATGCGGCTCGCAGAAACCATATCTCCACCATGCAAACCTATTGGAGTCTTTACTATACGCTTCGTAGCATGACAGGGTATGACTTTGAGCATGATAAAGAACTGAAAGAAGAACTTCCTATCAACGAATAATAATACGACTATGGACATAAAGAAACAACCGAAACCTTGGTACATTCGTTACCGCTATCAGCTTGTGGCTGGCATCCTTTTAGCTGCACTCCTGATTTACATTCTCATCTTGATATTGACAACGGGAAATAAAAAGGTGAGCAAAGATTCAGTGACAGTGGCAGAAGTAAAGAAAGCTCCTTTCTTGGAGTATGTGGATGTGGAAGGATTGGTGCAACCGATACAGACCATTCAGGTGAATGCCATGGAGAATGGCTTCGTGGAGCGAGTAGTGGCAGAAGAGGGAGCCATGCTTCATCAAGGTGATACCATCTTGGTGCTCTCCAATCCCGACTTGCATCATTCCATAGAGGATGAGCACGATACATGGAGCAACAATCTGCGCAACTATCGTGAGCAAGAGATAGAGATGACACAGAAGACGATTACGCTTCGCCAGCAAGCTCTCGATGCCAAGCATCAGATGGCAAGCTTGAAAAAATCGCTCAAGCAGAGTAGGGAAGAGTATCGCATGGGCATCAAGAGTAAGGCAGAGCTAGAAGTGGCGGAAGAAGACTATGAGTATCAGCGCCAGAAAGTACTTCTTCAGATACAGAACTTGCGTCATGACTCTGTGGCTACCAAGTTGAAGCGAGAGATGATAGCTGCCAATCGCAAAGAGGCGAATAAGAAGTTGACGAGAATGATGGACCGTACTCAGCAACTAGTGGTTCGTGCTCCTGTGACAGGACAACTCAGTTATGTGGGTGTTACACAGGGACAGCAAGTGAGTGCAGGGGCAAGCATTGGGCAAATCAAGGTGATGAGCCAGTTTAAGTTGCAAGTTTCTTTGGCTGAATATTACATCGACCGTGTCACATCCGGTCTTCCAGCCAGCATAGAAGACAATGGACATAAGTATTCCTTGATGGTGTCTAGAGTAGTCCCAGAGGTGAAAGATCGTAAGTTTGTCTGTGAATTGACTTTTACGGGTAAAACTCCTTCCAACATTCGATTGGGCAAGAGCTACCGGGTTTTGTTGGAGTTAGGTAAACCTGAACCAGCGTTGGTCATCCCAAATGGTGATTTCTATCAGACTACCAATGGCTATTGGCTCTTCAAGGTATCGCCAGATGGCACGAAAGCTCAACGAGTGAACATCAGTTTGGGACGCCAGAATCCACAACAATATGAGGTTACCTCAGGATTGAAAGCAGGCGACAAGGTGATAGTGGGAGGCTATGAAAGGATAGCCAACTATGATGAGTTTGTCATGAAATAAAATCGTGAGCTTGCAACTATAATAATAAAAATCTAAAAACGTTTTATTGATATGAACATGTTATTACACAATCTCAAGGTTGCCTTGCGCAACTTTTTGAAATATAAGGTGCAGACGCTCGTCAGCATCTTGTCGCTGGCCATCGGTATGGTGACGCTGAGTGTGGCACATTCGGTGTTACTGAAATTCCAATTGCCTGCTATTTGTAGTGAACCTTATTATGACAGAGCTTATACCATCATGTTTGATTCGATACAGAAGACACCTTCGCAAGATTCCCATGCTCTCACGGGTGACATTGTGAGGGTCATGAAGGCGAATGGAGGACTGAGATGTATCGAACAAGGACCTTATGCTCCAAATGGGTTAACTGGAGGATGGGCTGAGTTTACAATAGGTAACAATTACAGACGTAAAATGCAATTGGACGCAATCCCAATAGACTGTCATTATCCTAATTATGCAGGAGTTCGTTCTGCTATTACGGGCAAGAAAATCAAGGTGCTAAAGTCCAATGAGGCGATAATCAGTAAGTCGCAGGCTAGACAGATATTTGGTTCCATAAATCCTGTGGGTGCAAAGTTGAGTTTAAGCCAAGGTAATGATAATTATCAACTGACTGTTGTGGATGTCTATCAAGATTTATCCAATATGGAGCGAATATTGGATAATAATTCCTTGTTCTTCTCTCCTTGTGCTTTGGAAAATATGGATTTTGAAAATTTCTATTATGCAGTGTGGTTGGATGTGGTGTTGAAAGAGGATGCCACACCGAACCAACTGGAGGCTGAAGCCAATGCACGCTTGAAACCTTTGGGGTTGAAAGCAAAGGTGGAAAGCCTGGATGAGAAAATGAGCGAGGATAAGTCTGCAGTGCGCATCGGTGTTTCTATCACTTATCTGATAGGTTCTTTGGTGTTGTTGACTGCCATCATCGGTTTCTTGAGAATGCAGACGCAATTGTTCTGGATGCGTCGCAGAGAAGTCTCACTTCGTATCACCAATGGAGCCACCCACTGGCAACTTTTCTCGATGTTTGCCACGGAAATCACATTTATCATAGCTATGGCTTGTGCTGTTGCTATTGCAATGGATGCTTGGGTATATGATTTTATGATAACCCACTTGACTGACTTCATGGAGTCAATTGGCGATATAGACCATTTCTATCTCTATACATTCTGCATTAGTATCATTGTGCTGGTTCTGTGTTTGGTGATTATTTGGATGGTTCTTCTGCGCATTTGTAGAAATGGGCAAGGTTTGGAAATAGGGATGCGAAAGAGCCATAACCATTGGTTCCGTAATGTAATGTTGGCGGTACAAATAATGATAAGTGCATTCTTCTTGTGTACCACTTTTGACTTTTTGAAGTTGTCAAGTGAGCTGAACGACTTTAATAATATCCCACAGGATGAGAGTGTGTATAAGAAGAGCCTTTATCTCATGACGGATCAGGCAGATGACAAGTTGCGCTTACGTGATCATCTGATAAAATTGCCAGAGGTGGAGAAGTGGATTCCTTATCATCGTGGATTCTATCGTATCAATGAATTGGCGGAGAACGATAAGTTCTGTGAGATGTCTTGGAAAAATGGTGATTTGAGCTTTACAGGCAAGGTTACTAATTACCAGACCCATTTTACTTCTGATACTTCTTGGTTGGATTACTTCCATGTAAAAGTAAATTGGAAGCCAAAAGCAAATCGCACAAAATGTATCTTAGTGAGTGATGAGTTGTATCGGAGAATGCACAAATTTGGGATTGCTCCTAATGGTATGCTAACTATAGAGAATGAGGATGCTCTGCCTATTGCTGGTACCTATAAGGCAATTCCGTATCAAAGTGAAGAACTGAATGAAAAATATTCGTTCATTGTGATAGATCCTAAGGAACGCACTGAGAGTGACGCCTATATCCTTGTTCCAAAGACAGGCGAATACAATGCTTTGAAAGCATCGGTGGAGAAGACAATTCGCCAGTTGGAGCCTGCTGTGGTAATTCAGATGGCAGTTAATCTGCGAGACAACTTGGCAAAGGCAATGCTTGCAGTTGACCTATTGCAGTCGGTGATTTCGGTATTGGCATGTGTAAGTTTAGTCATCTGTTTGATGAGTATTTTCAGTACTGTGATGCTTGATATGCGAGGTCGAAAGAAAGAAGTGGCAATCCGTAAGGTGAATGGAGCATTGATGCGTGATATTGCAAAACTGTTGGGAAAGACTTATGTCATGATAACAGGTGTAGGAGTGGTTTTTGCAATCGTGGCTACCTTATTGTTCCATGTTGTCGTGTTGGAGAATATGGGGGATGTGGTGGATATTCCAACTCCAGTGCTTCCTATCGTCCTAGGTGTGTTGCTGGTATTCTTCTTTATCTTAGCTATCATAGCTTGGCAGGTGAAGAGCATCATGAAGGTAGATCCTTCTGAGATTTTGGCAAAGGAATAATTAGAAATCAATCGTAAAACATAAGGAGAAACAATTATGATAAAATTAGATAATATCAAGAAAGTGTTTAGTACAGAGGAAGTGGAGACTTGGGCACTTCGTAATGTCAGTTTGGAAGTGAAGGAAGGCGAGTTTGTTGCCATCATGGGACCTTCGGGTTGTGGTAAATCCACCTTGCTCAACATCATCGGTTTGCTCAATAATCCTACAGAGGGAACCTATCTGTTGGATGGAAAGGATGTGAGCACCCTCAAGGAGAGTGAGCGCACGATGATTCGCAAGGGAATGATCGGTTTTGTGTTCCAAAGCTTCAATCTGATTGATGAGTTGAACGTGCAAGAGAACATCGAATTGCCACTTCTCTACATGGGCGTATCGAGCAAGGAGCGCAAGGCAAAGGCTAAAGATGTGATGGAGCGTGTGGCCATCTCGCACCGTGCCAAACATTTCCCTTCTCAGCTATCGGGTGGTCAGCAACAGCGCACAGCCATAGCCCGTGCCATTCTTCCTCATCCTAAGATAATCCTTGCCGATGAGCCTACTGGCAATCTTGATTCCAAGAATGGAAAGGAAGTGATGGACTTGCTTTCCGAACTACATAAGGAGGGTACTACCATAGTGATGGTGACCCACTCTTTGCATGATGCCAACTATGCTGATCGCATCATCAACATGTTTGATGGTGAGATTGTGAATCAGGTAGAGATGTAAGGGAAAATGAGTTTTTAAGGTTTAGAATCGTCTGTAATTGTGAAATTACGGACGATTTTTTTATTTTTTTGGACTATTCTTGTAGGGTATGTGACAAAAAAACTGTTACTTTGTAGGCTGAAAAGGCGATGTTTGTAGCATCACCAACAAAACTTAATACATAAAAGAAACAACAATGACAAAGAAACAACTATTCCTAGCATCCTTTGCCTTGGCAATGGCAATGCCTGTCTTAGCGCAAGATCCTTCAGAGGCTCCAGCCACACGTCCTACCAACCCAGTCACAGCACCTCAGAAACTAATATTCGTTCCTGACTCTTTGAAACCTTATGACTTCAATGATGACAATGCTCGTTGGAGTTGGCGTCGTAGTGCGCAAACTCAGAATATCGTGTATTTCTGGGAAAAGGGATTTGGCAATGACACCAAGAATCCTCCTTCGTTGGAAGGACATCCTATGAAGTTTGACTTGGGCAACTTGCAGAACAAGGTAGAGCGATTCTACCATTTCTTCCGTGACACGTTGAAGTTCTCGCTTCCAGGAAGCCTTTGCGACAAGTATAAGATGATGGTGATGGTGAACTACTCTTTGGAAGGAACCGCCTATGGTGGCACCTATGACGACTTCATCGGTGCACTCTGGGTGACACCTAACCGCATACAAGATGAAAAGCTTAATTGTTTGGCTCATGAATTGGGACACAGTTTCCAACTTCAGATCATGGCCGACCGTACGGGTGAAGCTTGGGGAGGAAGTGGCTTCTTTGAGATGACATCCCAGTGGATGCTATGGCGAGTGAACCCAGATTGGCTTACCGATGAGAACTTCCATTTCGAAGCATTCAAGAAACTGACTCATAAGGGATACTTGCACATGGAAAATATCTACCATTCACCTTATGTCATCGAGTGGTGGGCAGAGAAGCATGGCTTGGAGAGTATCGCCCAGTTGTATCGTGAGGGTAAGCAGGGAGAAGATCCTGTGATTACCTATAAGCGTAAGTATGG
>CAVKNU010000009.1:0-23604 GCA_963657465.1 Lachnospiraceae bacterium | reverse complement strand
AAGCTTATATCGAGGGATATAATGTGGTGCTTCATGAAGTGGGCAAACCTTATACCGAAAAGCGCATCTTGACTCAGGATGGTACTATTGGTTGCTATTACAGTAATCGTATTCAGTGGAGCCCGGACGGCAAGCGTATCTTTGTATGCAAGCGTACTCCTGTGGAGAAACGGTATGTGTATTATGTGGAGTCTTCACCTGCCGACCAATTGCAACCTCTTCTTCACAAGCAAGAGTATGCCAAGCCAGGTGATAAGTTGCCACAACATCAACCTGTCATCATCGACCTGGCAACAGGACATAAGGTGGAGGCAGACATGCATCAGCTAGAAAATCAATACGAGCTGGAATGGATGCAATGGACACCAGATAGCCGTGAGGTAACCATGGAGTACAATCAGCGTGGTCATCACTTGTATCAGGTATTGGCAATGAATGCAGAGAGTGGCAAGTTGCGTACCATCGTGGAGGAACGTTCGCAGAAGTTTGTGAACTATGCTCGCATGTGGCGTCAGTTTATCCATGAAGGCAAGCAATTGTTGTGGGCTAGCGAGCGTGACAACTGGAATCATCTCTATCTGTATGATGTGGAGAAAGGCAAGGTTATCCGTCAGGTGACAAAGGGAGCTTGGTGCTTGCGTGATGTACAGCGTGTGGATGAGGAGAAGGGCGTGATTTACTTCTCTGCCAGTGGTGTGAACCCAAAGGAAGACCCTTATTTGATTCATTATTACAAGATTGGTCTCGATGGAAAGAACATGGTGGCCCTCACTCCTGAGGAAGGCAATCATACAGCTACTTATAGCTATGACTTCCGTTACTTAGTAGATACTTATTCTAAGGTGGACAAGGCTCCTGTAACCGTGTTGCGTGATGCGCAGACTGGTAAGCTCATCAAGACTTTGGAGACTGCCGACATCTCTAAGATTCAACAGAAGGGATGGGTGGCTCCTGAGGTGTTTGTGGCTAAGGGACGTGATGGTAAAACAGATATGTGGGGTATCATCCAGCGTCCTACCAATTTCGACCCAAACAAGAAATATCCAGTCATCGAATACATCTATGCGGGTCCTGGAGATGCTTATACCCCTAAAAGTTTCGTCTCCTACAATTGGACAACGACAACATTGGCAGACTTAGGTTTTATTGTGGTACAGCTTGATGCAATGGGTACAGCATGGCGAGGCAAGCAGTTTGAGGAGGTATGTTACAAGAATCTCAAGGATGCTGGTTTCCCAGATCGTGAATTATGGATAAAGGCTGCTGCCAAGAAATATCCTTATATGGATGCAGACAATGTGGGCATATATGGTTGTTCTGCCGGTGGACAGGAGAGTACCACAGCTGTATTGTTGCATGGCGATTTCTATAAGGCTGCCTATAGTGCTTGTGGTTGTCACGACAATCGTATGGATAAGATTTGGTGGAATGAGCTTTGGATGAGCTATCCTATCGATTCTAGCTATGTGGAATGCAGTAATGTGGAGAATGCGCATAAGTTGGAACGTCCACTGATGTTGGTGGTAGGAGAAATCGACGACAATGTGGATCCTTCTAGCACATTCCAGGTGGTAAATGCATTGGAAAAGGCCAATAAGGACTTTGAATTGGTGGTTATTCCTGGAGCCCATCACACCATGGGTGAGGACTTCGGTGAGCATAAACGTTACGATTTCTTCGTGAAGAACCTTATGGGAGTAAAACCTCCAAAATGGGGTGACGTGAAGACTAAGTAAAAACGAAAATAAAAGAAAACAAACTGTGAATATACAGAACATGAGAAAGGTGGCAACAGTCGTTTGTGGATGTATTTTCTCACTCGTCTTGGCATCATCGGCATCTGCCCAAAATCAGTTGCGTGATGTGAGTGTGAGAAATATCAACATGAACGACGGTTTGCCAACCAACTCGGTGAGAAGTATCGTACAAGACAAGTATGGCTTCATCTGGTTTGGCACCGACAATGGGCTGTGTCGCTATAATGTTTATGGGGTGCAGACTTTCACCAATCCTCAGATGGGATTGGATCAGTATGTCAGTGCCTTGGGAACAACAGATGACGGGATATTGGTAGGTACCAACAAGGGTGCCTACCTCTTCAGTTTTCGTACGGAACGTTTTACCAAGTTGAGTGATGAAATCTCGGTGCAAGTGACCAATTTCACGACCGATGCAGATAAAAACATTTGGATATCAACGCTCAACAAGGGTGCTTATCGCTACAATGAGCGCACTCATGAATGTACGAACTATCCATTTGTGCAGTGGAGAGGCGAGGTGGCTTTGGTGTTTGTGGATAGCAACAATCAGGTGTGGGCATTGAGCAATGAACCAGAAGGTTCCCCTTACCGACTCAATAAATCAACCAATCGCTTTGAGCCTTTTGCAGTGAAGTCTAGCGTGGGAAACTTGCGCGGATTGAGTATGTTGCAAGGTAATGAGAACGATTTGATTATCGGTACTTGGGAAAAAGGACTCGTGAGACTCAATTCCGATGGTACCATCGAACAATTGATCAATCCGATGCTGAGCAATGTGGGACATCACATCCATGCCCTCTTCCGTAGTTCGCCTACTGAAATTTATGTGGGCAGTGATGACGGTCTCATCCTCTACGACCTACAGAAGAATACATGGAAATTGCTTTCTGAAGATGGCACTCCTGAGCGTTCCATTGCTGAGCGATTTGTATATTGCATCACCAAGGACGGTGAGGGTGGTGTATGGATAGGTACTTATTATGGTGGTGTGAGCTATTTCTCACCAATGGGTACTCGCTTCCATGCCTATACCAATGGCAATGGTAATTCTTTGCGTGGTAATGTGGTTGGGCGATTTGCCGAAGATAGCAGTCGTCGCATTTGGATAGCTACAGATGATGGCGGTCTCAACTACTATGACCCTGTATCCAACAGCTTCCTTGACTATCCTGGTAAGCAAGTGCTTTCCAAATACAATGTGCATGCATTGCAGGTGGATGGCAATGATTTGTGGGTGGGTACCTATGGTAATGGTGTGGTGAAACTGAATCGGAATTCGGGAGCCATGCAAACTTTCCAATTGGACGATAAAGCCGAGCTTTCCAATTGTTATACGCTTTTCCGAGATAGTAAGCATCGGCTCTGGGCAACCTCCATGGATGGAGTCAACCTCTTTGATGAGAAGGCTGGCAAATTTCATCCTGTGAAATCATTGCAAGCTCTCACCATAGATATCAAGGAAGATAAGCGGGGAAACCTATGGTTTGCCACCGATAAGGGATTGTGGCGAGCTGATGCCAAGGGCAATTGGAAACAATATGTCACGAATGATAAGGACACCACATCGCTTGCAGGCAATCAAGTGAGTTGTGTGAGTGTAAATGCTTCGGGAAAGGTGTTTGTGGGCACAGACAAGGGAGCTTGTGAATATTTACCGAAGACGGATAACTTCAGGCGTATCCTGTTAACCGTCCCAAGCAATGATATCTGCAGCATCATCTTCAATCAAGATGAGATGTGGCTTTCTACCAACCGAGGTATCATCAAGTACATACCTGGAGAGAAGGTGCAAGTGTACAACCGATTTGACGGTCTGACTTGCGACCAATTCCAGTCGGCTTCTGGCTATATGGCTTCTGACGGAAGAATCTACTTCGGTAGCACGCGTGGATTCAATGCCTTCTATCCTTATCAGATAAAGGTAAACCAAGTGCCACCACCTGTGTTTATCACTTCATTGGAATTGTTCAATGAGCATGTGGAGGTGGGTAGTGATAAGTTGGAAGAAGCTTTAAATCAGGTAGATCAGGTGGATTTATCCTACAATGACAACATGATAAGTATCAGCTTTGCAGCACTGAGCTACATCTCTCCAGAGAAAAACCAGTATGCCTACATGTTGAAGGGATTCGACAAAGATTGGATTTATATTGGCAATGAGCACAAGGCGGTTTATACCAACTTGCCTGCAGGAGATTATACCTTCTGTGTGAAAGCTACCAACAATGATGGTGTGTGGTCGGAGCAGGAGGCACATCTTAAGATAAAAGTGCACCCACCATTTTGGTGGTCATGGCCTGCCAAGTTGTTCTATCTGTTCTTGATAGGTTATCTGATTTATCTCTATACCCAGATGAAGGTAAAGAAAGAGAAACGTCGCCACCAGCGTGAACTGAAACTGTTGAGCGATAAGAAAGAACAGGAAGTAAGAGATGCCCGCTTGCAGTTCTTCACCATGATAGCTCATGAGATACGTACTCCGGTAACCCTTATCATTGGTCCTTTGGAGAGCTTGAAGACTGAGTGGGAGAAGGTAAGTGGGCAACTTAAGAATGCTAACTCTATGACTTCTACCCTGGATGTCATAGACCGCAATGCACATCGCCTGTTGACATTGGTCAATCAGTTGCTCGACTTCAATAAGGTGCAACAGCATGGCATGCAAGTGCATTTCCAGTTGCAGAACATCTCTAGGCTGATGCATGCTGTGGCAGAACGATTTGAACCAACATTGCGGCAAAATGGAGCAACCTTGAAGGTGGAATATCCAGCTGATGACTTTGCTGCCATTATCGACAAAGAGGCAATAACCAAGGTGATTAGCAACCTCATGACCAATGCTACAAAATACACCAAGGACTATGTGTGCTTAAGTTGCAAGGTGTTGGACAAGGATTATTTCCGATTGGAAGTGGAAGACAATGGCATCGGTATCAGTGCCGATGAACAAGGCAAGATTTTTGCTCCATTCTATCAAGCCAAGGACAACAAGCCTGGTACGGGTATCGGACTCAATATTGTGAAGAACTTAGTGGATGCCCATCATGGTATGGTGGAGGTACATTCTACCGTAGGACAAGGTGCCACTTTCATAGTCACGCTACCTATCAATCAAAAGGATGCAGTCGTGGGTGAAGAAAAACTCGACTCCAAGCAGATGATTTCAGATGCCGATGAATTGCAAATCGATGGAGATAAGCAAGAAGAAAAAGACACCGTGGAGGAACCGAAGAGTAAATTGCCAACGATGCTTGTGGTGGATGATGATGAGGATATGCGAAACTTCATCGTCGGACACTTCCAGGATGCTTATACCATCTATACGGCAGGCAATGGTGTGGAGGCTCTCCGAGAGTTGAAACATCATCGCATCTCACTCATCGTGAGCGACTGGATGATGCCAGAAATGGATGGTGCTGAATTCTGCAGACAGGTGCGTAGCAATCAGGACACAAGTCATATTCCGTTTGTGATGCTTACAGCCAAGACCGATGACGGAAGTAAGACCGAGAGTATGAATTGTGGTGCGGATGCCTTTATCGAGAAGCCATTCTCCATGAAGTATCTGGAAGCTTGCATTCGCAATATGTTGGACATGCGCCGCCTCTTGCAAAGTAAATTCTCGCATTCTCCTCTTGAACCTATCACTGAGATAGCTGAGGCTGCCACTCCTGTGGACAATGAGTTCTTGGAAACAATCAATAAGCTGATAGAGGACAATATGGCAAATCCGGAATTGAACGTTGGATTCTTGGCTGATAACCTGGGAATAAGTAGAAGTTCTCTGTTTAGCAAGCTGAAGGCTTTGGTAGATGTCACTCCGAACGAAATGATACAGATTGTGAAATTGAAGAAGGCCGCCCGCCTCTTGAAAGAAGGAAAATATCGAGTGAGCGAAGTAGGCTATATGGTAGGTTTTAGCAGTCCTAGTTATTTCTCAAAATGTTTCGTAAAACAGTTTGGTATCAAGCCGGGCGAGTTTGCAGAACAAAATAAGTAATAGAATAAAAAATCCCGTCGAAGAGAAACGTTCTCTAAGGCGGGATTTTTTTTATTTTATTTATTCAACTGGTTGAATTTATTTCTTGGTAGCTCGAATGAAGTAAGTAATCAAGAGCACGTAAGCGATGAGTGAGCAAAGCTCAGAAAGAGGGTTGCTCCACCAAGTATCTGCGATAGAAATTTCTACTCCACCAAACTTGAGCAAGGCGCTCACTACACCCATCAAGGCACCACCAGCAATGAAACCACTGGCAAGGAGCGTACCCTTTTCGCCACGTTCTTTGTTGACCTGAGTATCCTTAGAGCGAGAGGTGATATACCAATTGATGGCTCCACCCACAACCAATGGCACATTCAATTCCAATGGAATAAACATACCTAGGGCAAATGCCAAGGCTGGAATCTTGAAATAGGTGAGCACGATGGCCAAAACTGCACCGATACCATAGAGAACCCAAGGGGCTCCCACACCATTCATCAATGGGTCGATAACTGCCGCCATGGCGTTTGCTTGAGGGGCTGCCAGAGAACCAGAGGCAAAACCATAAGTCTCGTTCAGCAACATCATCACACCACCTACAGTAGCTGCACTGACCAAAGTACCAAGGAACTTCCAACTCTCTTGTTTCTTAGGAGTTGTACCCAACCAGTAACCTGTCTTCAAGTCGGTGATGAAGGCACCAGCCACAGAAAGTGCTGTACATACCACACCACCCATAATCAGGGCTGCCAACATACCTCCAGGACCTTTCAAACCTACAGCCACCATCACGACAGAAGCAAAGATGAGTGTCATCAATGTCATGCCTGATACTGGGTTGGAACCTACGATGGCTATGGCATTTGCTGCCACTGTGGTGAAGAGGAAAGCAATAACAGCAACCAACAAGATGGCGATAACGGCAAAGAGCAGGTTGCCATCCATTACACCAAACCAGAAGAAGAGGAAGGTGACGAGAATAGTGACAATAGAACCGATGGCGATAATCTTGAATGAGATATCGCGCTGGGTACGCTTCACATTCTCCTCAACATCACTCTTGCCTTTCAATTCTTTTCCTGCCAGAGTGGCTGCACTCTTGATGATGCCCCAGCTCTTGATGATACCGATAATACCAGCCATGGCAATACCACCAATACCGATGCTGCGAGCATACGCACGGAAGATTTCCTCTGGTGACATCGCTCCCACGGTGGCAGTAATGCTAGGATCCCAAGCATTGAGCACTTGGTCGTGGAAGAGGATATTCATGCCTGGTACGATGAGCCACCATACGGCAAGAGAACCGAAACAGATGTAGAGGGCATATTTCAGTCCGATGATATAACCCAATCCCAACACGGCAGCACCCGTGTTAACCTTGAACACTAATTTGGCTTTGTCTGCCAAGTCGCATCCCAAACTTACCACACGAGATGTGAAGTTTTCATTCCACCATCCAAAGCTAGCCACAATGAAGTCGTAAAGGCCTCCCACAATACCAGCAATGAGCAATGGTTTGGCTTGGTCGCCACCCTTGGCTCCCGACACCAATACTTGTGTAGTGGCAGTAGCCTCAGGGAAAGGATACTTGCCGTGCATATCGCTGACGAAATACTTGCGGAAAGGAATCAAGAAAAGAATACCAAGTACACCGCCCAGTGCAGAAGCCATAAATATCTTCATGAAAGAAGTGGTCATCTCAGGATATTTTGCCTGAAGAATATAAATGGCAGGCAGAGTGAAGATGGCACCGGCTACCACGGCACCCGAGCAAGCACCGATACTCTGGATAATCACATTCTCGCCCAAGGCCTTGTTGCGCTTAGTGGCTGTACTTACGCCTACGGCAATGATGGCGATAGGGATGGCGGCCTCAAATACCTGTCCCACTTTCAAGCCTAGATAAGCTGCGGCTGCAGAGAAAATGATGGCCATGATGATACCCCATGTGACCGACCAACCGTTCACTTCGGGATATACTTTGTCTGGACTCATCAAGGGTTCATACTTTTCCCCGTCTTTCAACTCTCGGAATGCGTTCTCTGGGAGTTGCATGTTTTCTTTTTCTTTATTTTCCATTCTGTTAAGTTATTAGTAATTTCTGTAGCAAAGGTACAATTAATTAAGGTAAGAACAAAATAAAACACGATTTTATTTTGTTTTCTCTCGCTTTTACTGTAATTTTGCACTCCAAACGAGAAATTAGTGTAAAAATGACAAGTAGTAACAAGGTTAAAGGTTTTGCGGCAGGTATTATTGCCGCCGTATGTTATGGTACCAACCCTTTGGGTACGTTGGAACTGTATTCCGATGGGTTCAATTCAAGTTCGGTATTGATATATCGCTATCTTTTGGCGGTTGTGATGTTTGCTCTCGTGATGTTGTTTCGCCGAGAGAGTTTTAAGATTAAGTGGGGACACGCCATTCGTTTGGCTTTCCTGGGTTGTATTTTCTCTCTTTCCTCAGCAACGCTCTATCTGAGTTTCCATTACATGGCGGCAGGTATTGCTAGTACCTTGCTCTTCGTATATCCTATCATGACGGCGGTGATGATGACGGTGTTCTTCCATGAAAAAGTGACTTGGACCACAACCATTGCAATCCTCTTGGCTGTATCGGGTGTGGGATTGCTCTATCAGGGTGATGGCAATGAGAAATTGAGTACGGCAGGTTTTTCACTGGTCATGTTCTCTTCTTTGCTCTATGCCACTTACATCATCTCCGTGAATCGATGGACCACCGATATGTCGAATCTCAAGTTTACCTTCTATGTATTGGTATTCGGTTTGCTCACGATGTTCGTCTTCTCTTTGTTGGCTGGCGAGGAAGTTCAGATGCTTCATACACCTAAGCAGTGGTTGTGCGCCGCTCAGTTGGCGTTGTTGCCTACCGTGCTGTCGCTCTTCTTCATGACCATCTCTATCAATCTCATCGGCAGTACTCCTGCAGCCATCATGGGAGCGTTGGAACCTGTGACAGCCGTTATCATCGGTGTGTTTGTGTTTGGAGAGTCCTTCTCCTTGCAGTTGGGCATCGGTATTATAGCAATCTTGGCTGGTGTAACGCTCATCATCTTGAGAAAACAGAAGCCTGCGACGGCAGAACAAAAATAATAGAACAAAATGCAGTAGTACTTACTTGGGTCATGAAGTAGTACTAACTTCACTTATGAAGTACTACTTACTTTGCTTATGAAGTACTACTGCTGTGCATATAATATAAAAAAGAGGTAAACACTCGTGATGGGTGTTTACCTCTTTTGCTTTATTCGATAGGAAAATATTACTTGATTTCCACTTCATGCAAATCTAAGAATTCACCATTCTTTCTCTTGCGTTCCACGAGTGCTTCAAAGAGGCGCTTCTTGCTTCTGCCTTCTGTGAAGCGACGGAAGAACACATTAGGGATGGCTACACCCAAGGCGATGCAGATGATGGCGAGAGAAGCCTTGATGGCATTGGTCATACCCACTGTGACCTCGCCTACTACTCCATGCATGTCGATGAAGGCGAAGAGGGCACGATACATCAAAACTCCTGGTACCATAGGTATCACACTAGGAATGGTGATGCATTGGTGAGGAGTGTGAAACCAATGGCGAGCCTTGATGACGATGATACTGATCAAGGCAGAACCAGCCAAAGAACCTATGCTCAAGCCCATGTCTAAACCGATGTTGCCATTGCTAGGACCTAGGTTCACGAAATTGCGGAAACATACTGCAATGATACCGCCAACAGCCACTACTGGAAGCAAACGGCGAGGAATGCTGAAAATAGTAGAGAAGCCCATGGCTGATACTGCTGCAGCTATGGCATATTCCCAATATTCATGATGAGGAGTCATAGGAAGGTCTTTCACGAAGTTGTCGATGCCGCATACCTGAATGGCGAAGGCAATACCAAATGCCATGGCCAAAACCATCAGCAAGGTGTTGACGGCACGAACCATACCTACCTCAATGTATCCATCCACCATATCGTTGACAAAGTTGATGAGTGGCACACCCGGTACGATGAACAGGGCACAAGCCATCAAAGGATGCCAAGGTGTATCGGAATGCAGGATGCCAGGTACATAAGCAGCAATCTCTGGATTGAGTGACAGGAAGGAAGTTAACCAAGCTATCAACGTGGCAACGAATGCGGAAATACCAATAGCCACATAGTTGTTACAACCTTTGGTTGGCAAGAACATGCGAAGACGGAAACCCAAGATGGCGGCTAGAGAACAGAAGAAAAATGCTGGCCAGTCGCATCCGAACTGAATACAGAATCCACCGCAGGCAAAACCACCGCCAATGGCTACTTGCCAAGGTGTGAAACTACGTTTGCGCTTCTTGACATCTTGCAGGGCCTGTTCGTATTCATCGATAGAGTAGTTCTCACGGATAGCTCGCCAAGTGAGTTTGCTTATCAATGAGATGGTGGTTAGGTTGATGCCGTGCTTTTCGCAACGCTGGAACTTGGTGAAAGAGTGTGCCTCGTCGCTATAGTTTACCATCAACACATTCCAGTTGACAAATAAGTGGAGGTATTTCTCGTCAAGTCCAAGAAAAGCTGCAGTGCGCTTCATGGTGCGCATGATGCGAGAGGTGTCGGCTGCGCTCTCCACCAAGATGCTACCTGTGCGGAGCAAGAGGTCGAGCTTGTGGAGCAACTCCGACTTGGCTACTTCTTGGTTCTTGCTCTCGTCACTACAACAGCAAGCTTTGTTTTCTTCATTGTTGGCCATCATAGCCTCTAATTCATTCTCCTGTTTCATGAATGTTTCTGTTTTTTTGTAATCCTATTAAAATATTGTTTATCCGAAAACGAAAATGATAATCTGAATGGTGACGATGCGTAGGAACATAGCGAAAGGATATACATTCGCATAACCCACGGTTGGTGCATCGGCATTGGTCTGGTCTCTTACATAAGCCAATGCAGAAGGGTTGGTGTTGGCACCAGCTAAGACTCCAAGCAAGGTGAAGTAGTTGATGTGGAATACGAAGCGACCGATGATACCACCCAGGATGATAGGAATCATCGTGATGGCGATACCGTAGAGAATCCAAATCATGCCACTTTCTGTGGCTACAGTTTGGATAAATTGTTCACCTGTACCCAAACCTACGCAAGCCAAGAACATGCAGATGCCTATCTCGCGCAACATGAGGTTGGCAGAAATGGTGTTGTAGGTGACAAGGTTATGCTTAGGACCAAAATAACCAATCAAGATGGCTACTACCAATGGACCACCTGTCAATCCAAGACGCAAATTCTCGTTGATACCTGGGATGAAGAATGGGATGTTGGCCACTATACAACCGAGCATGATACCCAAGAAGATAGGAATCAAGTTAGGGTAGTTGAGGCGCTTCATCTGATTACCCAAAACCTTCTCTGTATGGCTGATGGCAAGTTCGGTACCTACCACCGTAACACGGTCGCCCAACTGAAGTTTCAAGTCTGGGGTGGCAATCAAATCCACACCGGCACGGTTCACACGAGTGATATTGGTACCGAGGTTAGAGCGAATCTGCATCTGGGAGATAGACTTGCCATTGATGCCAGGCTTGGTGACAAGGATGCGACGAGTAATCAACTCATTGCCAAACTCTTCCCAACTCATATCCACCTTCTCACCCAACAAGGCGATGAGAGGTTCTTGTACGGAAGGATGAGCCACTACATAGACCACATCATTCTCATTCAATACGGTTTGACCGTTGACCATCTCTTTTGTGGTGCTGTTGTCGGCACGATGAATCTGCGAAATCATGAAGTCGCGCTTCAAAATGTGACGTACTTCCTTCACAGTGTCGCCAAATATCATCTTATTGGTAATCTTGATGGAGAATGTGTTGAGCGTCATAGCCTCCAAGTGTCCGAAACCACGCTTTGCCTGTGCATCTTCCTCTGTCTTGTCGATGCGAAGAGCAAAGCGCAAGATGATGAAAGAAAGAATAACGCCCAGTACACCCATAGGGTAGGCAATGGCATAGCCTGCGGCAATGGTAGGGGCATCAATGTGGCGAAGGTCACTAAATGCTTGTTGAGCGGCACCTAATCCTGGAGTGTTGGTCACAGCACCAGAGAGGATACCTGCCATAGAGGTAATGGAAGTGCCTGAGAAGGAATAGATGGCGAGCGTGGTAATGATACTGAGAGCAATGACGATGATGCTGAGCAAGTTGAGGCTCTTGCCACCATTCTTGAACGATGAGAAGAAACTTGGTCCTACCTCCAAACCGATGGAATAAACAAAGAGAATCAAGCCAAACTCCTTAAGGAAGTGGAGCAGGTGCTCATCGAGATTCAGAGAGAAATGTCCGAAGATAAGTCCGATGAAAAGAATCCAAGCTAATCCAAGGGAAACACCTTTCACTCTGATTTTGCCTAAACACAAACCCAATGTAATGACCAGCGCAAGTATCATTACGGAGTGGGCAACACCGCCTCCCCAGAGGTCTGGGAAGCCATAAAATAGGTTTTTAATGATATCCATAAAATACTAGTATTTGAAATTTCGAGTGCAAAGGTAGTAACTTTTTTCCGATTAAGTGAGCGGTCTCGTGCTTTTTTTGTAATTTTGCACGCAATAAATTGATTTATAATAAAAATATAGTAAAGGAGATTGTCGAAATGACGAATATCAGAGAGGAAAGAGACGATCGTTTCTTGGCTGAAATCAAAGATAAACGAGTGGCCGTGTTGCTTTCGGGTGGCGTGGATAGCTCGGTGGTGGTTTGGGAGTTTGCCCGATTGGGCTTGCATCCCGACTGTTTTTATATCAAGATAGGACCTGAGGAAAAGGAGGAGTGGGATTGTTCTTCCGAGGAAGACTTGGAGATGGCTACAGCTGTGGCACATAAATATGGTTGCAAGTTGCAAGTGATAGACTGCCATCAGGAATATTGGAATGAGGTGACTCGTTATACGATGGACAAGGTGAAGGCGGGATTTACGCCCAATCCAGATGTGATGTGCAATCGACTCATCAAGTTTGGTGCTTTCGATGAGAAAATGGGGCACAACTACGACCTTATTGCCACTGGGCATTATGCACAGACCGAGACGGATGAGAATGGAGACAAATGGCTTGTGACAAGTCCAGACCCTGTGAAAGACCAAACCGACTTCTTGGCTCAGATTTATTCTTGGCAACTGAAAAAAGCCATTTTCCCAATTGGACATCACATTAAGAATGAAGTGCGCGAGATTGCCGAGGAAGAGCACTTAGTGAATGCCAAGCGCAAGGATAGCCAAGGTATTTGCTTCTTGGGGCAAATCAATTACAATGATTACATCCGTCGTTACTTGGGGGATAATCCGGGCGATGTGATAGAGTTGGAGACCGGCAAGCGCATTGGCGAGCACAAGGGATTGTGGTATCACACCATAGGCCAGCGCAAAGGCTTGGGCTTTGGTGGAGGTCCTTGGTTTGTCATCAAGAAGGATGTGGAGCACAACATCTTATATGTAAGCCACGGTTATGATCCACAGACGGCATACAAAAAGGATTTCCCATTGCATGATTTCCATTTCCTCACCCGTGAGGTGGATATGAAGAAAGTGACTTTCAAAATTCGTCATACGCCAGAATATCATCCTGCCACCATTGAAAAATTGGAAGATGGCAGATGGATGATGCATTCTGAGGAAGCCATTCACGGTGTTGCCCCTGGCCAATTCTGCGTGGTATATGATGAGAATCACCATCGCTGTTATGGTTCGGGAGAGATTACAGTGTAAATTTTTAGGGAGAAAATGTATTTAACGAATATTAACTAGAGGTGATGCAAGATTTCTCTTCGTTTGCGTTTTATAGAGTGAGACAGTTTGAATAAACAATCGAAAATTAATAAATAAAAATATAAAAATAAGAAAATGAAAAAGTTTAAGTTATTCTCAATTTTGGCTGTATGCATTGCAGCCTTGTCTTTCGCATCTTGTGACACTGGTGGTGATAATAGTAGCTATGAGTGGCCTTCTCAGGCAGAAGCTCAGGTAATGTTCCAAAAAGTAGCATCTGCGTCTAGTTCTGCCGGTCTCTTGATGCCTGGTGATACTATTTATAACAACAATAAAATTCAGAAGGATAGTGTACAGGTAGGTCTTCGCATTTCTAGTTCTATCAAGGCTGACTCTTTGGGCACATATTGGGGAAGCGATTTCGCTATTATGAATTTCCCAGTGTCAAAACTTGCTAAGTACATCAAGGATGATTGTGTGGCTAAGGAAATCGTAGAGAAGCATGAGCCTGTTACTTTGACTGGTAACATGATTGCTTACAACTATGCAGGTTCTTTGTTTATTGCAAATCCTAACGATATTACATTCGATGGCAATGGCAGAAAGATAACCATTAAGTTCTATACTTGGAACAATGCTTATTCTCTTGCTGGTATTGCTACCAATCAGGTGACCTCTAACAAGGTATTCTTGATGTACCTTACTCCTGGTGCTGTGATTGTGGATAACAATACAAGTAGCACTAACTTGAAGACAACATCCAATGTATATGGTCAGCAGGTACCATTCACCATGTTCCTTCAGGCTAAGTTGTAATCAATAGACGATTCACGAAATTCTCATAAAAAATAAACAACTTACAAATATATACTCTCTTATATTAATACTCAGAACGAAAACTATTGAGGCGCAGAAGTCAGAACCCTGACGACTGCGCCTCTCTCATTATATACGAATTACTAAATTTTATTCCTTTCTCCACAACTTGCTCATATCCTCAAGGCTCTTGCCCTTGGTCTCAGGCACGAGCTTCCAAACGAAGAGGGCGGCAATGATACAGATGGCGCCATACAAGCCGTAGGTGAACCAATGACCGAAATCATCACCAGGAGTCAAGTGCATATTGAACATAGGCACGAAGGTAGAGCTGACGATGAAATTGAAAATCCATTGGAAGGCAACGGCGATAGCCACTGCAGCACCACGGATGGTGTTAGGGAAAAGCTCGGCGATGAGCACCCAAGCAATAGGACCCCAAGAGAACATGAAGCTAGCGCTATACACCATGATGCTGAGCATGGTGACGGTGCTCAATGCCTCATTGCCAAAGGTGAAGGCTACGCCCAATGCGCCGATAGCCATACCGAGCGAACCACAGATGAGCAATGGTTTGCGACCAAGCTTCTCCACAGTGAATACAGCCACGAGTGTGAATGAGATGTTCACAACACCCATGATGACCGTCTGAACCATCGGATTGCCCATACCCATATCCTGGAAGATACGAGGAGCATAGTAGAGCACGGCGTTGATGCCAACGGCCTGTTGGAAAACAGAGAGCATGATGCCCACGAAGATGCACATGAAACCGTAAGAGAACAATTTCTCGGTCTTCACGGTGACGGTGTTCTTGATGTCTTCGATAATATCAAGAGCCTTGCTTGAACCATTAATCTTAGAGAGAATGCCGTATGCCTTCTCGTCCTGACCAACCATCACGAGATAACGTGGAGTCTCAGGCACGAAGCAAATGAGGAAGGTGAATAAACCTGCTGGCACACACTCACTTCCGAACATGTATCTCCAACCTGTCTCAACAGTCCATTCTGCGTCAGCCCAGTTGGCAATAGCACCTGCGGCATCATAGATAGGGTTGGCATGTTCGCCCATGATGATGAAGTTGACGAAGTAAACCACCAATTGGCCGAAGATGATGGCAAACTGGTTCCAGCTCACGAGCATACCACGTATGTTGCTTGGTGCAATCTCGCCGATATACATAGGACAGATAGCCGAAGCCATACCCACACCGATACCACCGAGCACACGGTAGAAATTGAAGACAATGAGCAAGGTCCAGTTGGCTTGTCCCTGTGGAAGAATGTAAGTCTCTGGTTCCATAGAACCCCATGCTGAGAGGAAGAAGCAGACACCTGCGAAGATAAGTGAACGCTTACGACCAAACTTGCTGGCAAACAATCCAGAGAGCGAACTACCGATAATACAGCCAATCAATGCACTGGAAGAAGTGAATCCATGCATAAAGTCAGTGTATTCGAAATCACTTGCACTCTTGAAGAATGCCTGCAAACCCTTTTCGGCACCACTGATCACGGCGGTATCATAACCGAAAAGCAAGCCACCGAGGACGGCGACCATCACAATTGAGATAAGATAGGCTTTAGAGCCCGATTGATTTTGTTCCATAAATTTATTAGGTTTTAATTAATTTATCTGATTTCGACCGAAAAACAATGCGTTATTCTCCTAGAAAAACGGCTTCTTAGGATTAATATTGCATGCTTTCTTATTAAATAATACGTTGAATCTTCGTTTTTCCCCTCTTTTTTTTGTAAATTTGCAACCAAAATTAGATATTACGTAATATGAACATCGCAGATTTTCTACATAACGAGGATAATAAGAGAGGATTTTCTTTCGAGGTATTGCCTCCATTGAAGGGCAATGGCACAGCGGCACTCTTCCGTACCATTGATGCGCTGAAGGAGTTTGGACCTCGATTCATCAATATCACAACCCATCACAGTGAGTATGTGTATAAGGAGTTGGAAAATGGTTTGCTCACCCGTCAGCGCATTCGTCGTCGTCCTGGGACGGTTGCCATTGCGGGTGCCATCCAGAATAAGTACGATATTCCGGTCATTCCTCACATTATCTGCAGTGGTGCCACCAAGGAAGACATCGAGTACGAATTGCTCGACCTTCAGTTCTTGGGCATTTCGAACGTTCTCTTGTTGAGAGGTGATAAGGCGAAGGAAGACCGCCAGTTTACTCCGACAGAGGAAGGGCATGCTCATGCCACTGACCTATTGAAGCAAGTGGCTCAGTTCAATGAGGGCTTCTTCTTTGATGGTACTCCTATCAAGCATCCTGGAGAAAAATTCTGCTATGGTGTGGCTTGCTATCCTGAGAAGCATGAGGAGGCACCTAATATGGAGCAAGACATGCAGCATCTCTTGGAAAAGCAGCAATTGGGCGCATCTTATGCCGTTACCCAGTTGTTCTACGACAACCAGAAGTTTTACGATTTCGTGGAGAAGGCTCGACAGATGGGCATCACCCTGCCGATTATTCCAGCCCTCAAGCCATTCGCCAAGTTGAGTCAGCTCACCATGGTTCCTAAGACATTCCATTGCGATATTCCGCAGGAATTGGCGGCAGAGGTACTGAAATGCAAGACCGATGAGGATGCCAAGGCTTTGGGTATCGAATGGACGACGGCTCAGGTGAAAGACCTTTTTGAGCATGGTTACAATAATGTGCATTTCTTCACCGTCTCGGCTGTAGATAGCGTGAAGCAGATTGCCAAGATTCTCTTTTAAAAACATTAGAATGAAACGAAGTGAAGTCATAGGGCAGCAAGAGGTTTGGGACCGTCTGATGGAGATGGTTCAAGAGAATCGTGTGCCTCATGCCTTGATGTTTTGCGGTTCTCAGGGATGTGGCAAGATGGCAATGGCATTGGCTTTTGCCAGTTATTTGCTGGGAGAGCGAGAGGAAGAAGATGCCTCTTCGTCGAATGCACAGGCGATGCTTAGAAATTGGGCGCATCCTGATCTTTACTTCACTTTTCCTACCATCAAGTCATCGAGCATGTCGAGCGACCACCAACCTGTGAGTGATGATTACATGAAGGAGTGGCGCACGATGTTGTCCAAGGGACCTTACTTCCAGATAAGCGATTGGCTCAATGAGATGGGGGATTCCAACAAGCAGGCTGTCATCACGGGCGAGGAGAGTGATTCCTTGTCGCGCAAGCTGAGTATGATGTCGAGCCAAGGTGGATACAAGGTGAGCTTGATTTGGCTTCCGGAAAGAATGAACCAGACAAGTGCCAACAAGATTCTCAAACTCTTGGAGGAACCTCCTCGTCAAACGATTTTCATCTTGGTGAGCGAGCATCCAGAGCAACTCTTGGAAACCATCCGAAGTCGTACTCAGCGCATTGAGTTCAAGAAGATAGACACGCCTTCCTTGGAACAGGCACTCGTCAGTCGGCGTGGATTGGAGCCAAACATGGCACATCGCATTGCTCGTATCGCCAATGGCAATTGGAATGCCGCAATAGAAGAACTTGATGCAGGCAATGAGAACCGACAGCATCTCGACATGTTTATCATGCTCATGCGATTGGCTTATATGCGCAACATCCGCGAATTGAAGAAATGGTGTGATGTGGTGGCGATGACTTTTGGAAGAGAGAAGCAGAAGCGCATGCTTGATTATTTCATGCACATGCTTCGAGAGAGCTTTATGTACAATTTCCGTCAGCCAGAGCTTTCTTACATGACGCAGGAGGAAGAGAACTTTGCCAAGAACTTCGCGCGATTCATCAATGAGGCGAATATCATCGACATTCTTAATCTCTTTGAGGAATCCAAGCGATTCATCGGACAGAATGCCAATCCGAAGATTGTGTTCTTCGACATGGCGCTGAAGATTATCATGCTGCTCATCAGAAAATAATATCAGGACAAAAGAAAATTCGATATACAATATATAATTGGGATACCCTCCCAAAAAGTAAATATTAAACAACAAACATTAAACATTAGATTACATCGTGGATTACAAGGATATGAAATTCAGAATGTGCCATAACAACTGCGACAGGGGGCTCTGTTGCAAGGCTGTGGGAAGGCAAGATCGCCAGTTGAATACTTACGACTGGCTTGCCGACGTGCCGGGCAATGCGGAGAGCACCGACCTCGTGGAGGTACAATTCAAGAACACCCGTAAGGGATATTATCACAATGTGAATAACCTCGACCTACAAAAGGGCGATGTGGTGGCAGTGGAAGCAAATCCGGGTCATGACATCGGTGTGGTGACACTCACGGGTCGATTGGTGAAACTTCAGATCAAGAAGGCAAACCTTAAGTCGATGGACGACATCAAACGCATTTATCGTATTGCCAAGCAAGTGGACCTTGACAAGGCAAAGGAGGCCAAGAGTCGTGAGCATGCCACTATGATTCAGAGCCGACAGATCGCCAAGGGCCTCGGACTGAAGATGAAGATTGGTGACGTGGAGTATCAGGGCGATGGCAACAAGGCGATTTTCTATTACATAGCCGATGAACGTGTGGATTTCCGTCAGCTCATCAAGGTGCTTGCCGATACATTCCATGTGCGTATTGAGATGAAGCAAATTGGTGCACGCCAGGAGGCTGGGCGTATCGGAGGAACTGGTCCTTGTGGTCGTGAGCTCTGTTGTGCCACTTGGATGAAGAACTTTGTGAGTGTGAGCACTAATGCCGCTCGATTCCAAGACATTTCTTTGAATCCTCAGAAGCTAGCGGGTATGTGCGCCAAGTTGAAGTGTTGTCTCAATTACGAGGTTGACAACTATGTGGAGGCAAGCAAGAAGATGCCTCCTCGTGATGCTGTGCTTCAGACGGCTGATGGCGACTATTATCAGTTTAAGGTGGATATCTTGGCAGGCTTGATTACTTATTCTACCGATAAGAATTTGGCGGCCAATCTTGAGACCATCTCTGCCGAGCGTGCCAAGGAAATCATAGAGATGAATCGACAGGGCGAGAAGCCTGTGAGCCTCTTGGAGAATGGCAAGGTGAAGACTTCTTCTAAATCTTCCGACCTCTTGGCTGAGGCTGATTTGAGCCGATTCGACAAGGCGAAGAAAAAGAAGAAGAACAATCGAAACAACCGCAACCGTCCTCAGCAGGGTGAGAAAGCACAAGGCAACAATCGTCCTCAGCAAGGCGAGAAGCCACAGGGCAACAATCCATCTCAAGAGGAAAAAGCTCCACAAGGCGAGCGTCCGCAGCATAATCAAGGCGAACGCTCTCAAAACGGTCGCTCAGACAATCGAAGACGCAATAGTCGCAACCGTCCTCAGGGTGAGAAACCACAGGGCAATAACCGTCCTCAGGGCGAGAAAAAAGAAAAAAAAGACAAGCCAGAAAAGACTGAGAAGGGAGAATAATGAAAAGATTCATTTACACCTTATTAATAATAGGAGCATTCGCTTTTCTTTCTTCTTGCAAGGAGGGGATGATTTACGACCAGTATGTTCATACGCCTATTGCGGGATGGGAGAAGAACGATACGCTCTCGTTTGAGGTGCCTCCGCTTGCCATGGATGGCAACTACAAGGAGGAACTGGGATTGCGCATCACGGGCGATTATCCCTTTATGGGCTTGACGCTCATCGTGGAGCAGACCATCTATCCTGATAAGGCGAAGAAAGCGGAAAAGGTGGAGAAGTGTGACACCATCCAATGCGATTTGATCGGGGAGAATGGTTCTACGAAAGGGCAGGGGATAAGTTATTACCAATACAACTTTCCCATCAATGTTTATCCGATAGCCCAGGGCGACTCCATTCATATTACCGTGCGCCACGACATGAAGCGAGAGATTCTTCCAGGTATCAGTGACATTGGGTTGAAGTTGACTCGAATCAAGGAATAAAAAAGAAGCAAGGAAAAGTACAATTAATCATACTTTTTCTTGCTTCTTTTATTTTTTTTCTCTTATCCATCCCTTCCGCACTTGCGGAAAATCGAACTGTCACTGTCACCGTCACCACTTAGCTTCTCACCAGATTTCTTCCTGCATCAATCCTCAGGAAGATGAAGAGCAGGATGGTGAAACCCCAAAGCGAACTACCACCATAACTGAAGAACGGTAATGGGATACCGATGACAGGTGTCAAACCGAGCACCATGCCCACATTGATAAACAAGTGGAACAGGAACACCGAGAGCACGCAATAACCGTAGATTCGCCCGAATTTATAAGGTTGCCGTTCCGCCAGATGAATCAATCGCAATATCAGGGCAAGGAACAGCAGTAATACACCTGCCGACCCAAGAAAACCTTCTTCCTCGCCTACCGTGCAGAAGATGAAGTCGGTATCTTGCTCAGGTACAAACTTCAATTTCGTCTGTGTGCCGTTCAGGAAACCTTTGCCTTGCAATCCTCCCGAGCCAATGGCTATCTCGCTCTGGTGCACATTATAGCCCGCACCAGCCAAGTCCTCGTCGAGGCCCAGAAGCACGTTGATGCGCACACGCTGGTGAGGCTCCATTACATTGTTGAGCACATAGTCGGCTGAATAGAAGAACACGATGGAACCGATGGAGAAGAGCGAGATGAGGAAGTAGTTCTTGTATCTAGTGCGAAGCCCTTGATAGACAAGGAATCCTATCATCCCGGCGCAGAGCAAGAGCTGTATCCACACGATGTCGAAAGGAATGACATACATGGAGAAGAGCGTGAAGAAGAGCGTGATTCCCACCCCATAGCCGAGGATGATAAGCGCATGCTTCTTGTTGTTCGTATAGGAATAGACCATGCCTGCCGTGAATATCTGGACCATGAGAAGCACCACGTACTTGCCCACCGAGGTGTAGGTGTCCCACATCATCACATTCTCGTATTTCACGCCCACCACGAAGTAGGCGACCATCGACACACCCGTGAACAAGATGGCACCGGGCATTCCCTCGCGATAGAGCATGAGGAAGAATGCCGAATAAACCAATGCCGAACCCGTCTCTCGTTGTCCCACGATGCAGACCATAGGAAGCAGGATGATGCCCACTGCTGCCATGAAATGCTTTATGTTCTGCATGTTGAAACCATAGCTCGACATGAATTTCGCCACAGCCAGTGCCGTGGCAAACTTTCCAAACTCGGCTGGTTGCAATCGGAGTGGACCCAGCACCAGCCAGGAGTGTGAACCCTTGATGCTGTGCGGGTTGAATATCGTGGCGAAGAGCAGCAAGATCAGCACGGCATAGATGACATAAGAAAATGTATCATAAAACCTATCGTCGAGCAAGAGAATGACCAAACCCAAGGCGATGGATGTGCCTATCCACACGATTTGCATGCCCGAACGAGCACTCAAGCTGAAGATTTCATTGTCACCATAGGTGTAGCTGGCTCCACACACGCTCACCCATCCGAAGATGAGGAGGGCGAGGTAGATGCTTATCGTCCACCAGTCGAGCGAGCGAAGCACTCCAGGTTGTTTGTTATCGTTTTGTGCCATAATTCTAGAAGCTAAAGAAGGTTAGTATTCCCTCACCTTCTCTTTTTACCTTTTTACTTTTTTACCTTTATCTACTTGATGAGCCGTAGGCGATTCTGCGGTGCTGGAACTCTTCGGCTTGCTTTTCAGACGAAGGTGAGAGCTTGCCATGCAAGTACTGTTCCATCATCAATCCTCCGATAGGCACACCGTAGTCGGCGCCCCATCCACCGTTCTCCACATACACGGCGATGGCAATCTTTGGGTTGTTCATCGGAGCAAAGCCCATGAACACAGAGTGGTCGTGACCACGGTTCTGTGCCGTACCTGTCTTTCCGCACGCCTCGAAGTCGTATTTGCCAAGCATCTTACAGGTTCCCTTCAGTGCCGAACTTCTCATACCAGCTATCACATAATTGTAAGCTCGCTTGGAGGCTTTGGTATAGTGACGGCGTGTGTAGAGCGTGTCGAGAGGTTCGCCTTTCACCTTGCGCACCACGTGAGGCACGTAGTAATAGCCTCGGTTGGCGATGGTGGCGCCCAGGTTGGCTATCTGGAGAGGAGTCAGGTTGACCTCACCCTGTCCGATGGAGATACTGATGATGGTGAGTCCGTTCCAGGAACCTCGGTAAGCCTTGTCGTAGAACTGTGCGTTAGGAATCAATCCTCGCTTCTCGCCAGGCAGGTCGATGCCGAGCTTATAGCCGAAGCCCATGCTCACCATGTAGTCCTTCCAAGTGGTCAGGGCGTTCTGCACTGAGCCATACTTGCGTTTGTTGCCTATCATGTAGTACAAGCCCCAACAGAAATAACCGTTGCACGACGTGCTGATGGCGTCCACCAGAGCGATAGGTGATGGGTGACCGTGGCATCCCACGTGCAGTCCCTTGTAGGAGAATCCGTGGTTACATGGAAAGGCCGTGCCCGGTGTGATGATGCCCTCGGTGAGGTAGGTCAGCGCCTGGGTGGTCTTGAAGGTAGAGCCTGGAGGATACTGTCCCATGATGCTTCGGTTGAGGAGTGGTTTCCAAGGGTTTTGCGACAGATAGCGATGCATCTTGCCTCTCATCCTGCCCACCAAACGACGAGGGTCGTAGGTAGGCGAGGAGACCATGGCAAGCACCGAACCGTCACGAGGGTCGATAGCCACGATACTTCCTATCTTTCCTTGTAGGAGTCGCTCGCCCAGCGCTTGCAGGTTCACGTCGATTCCTAGCGTGAGGTCCTTTCCTGCGATAGGCTTCTGGTCGAACTTGCCGTTCTGATAACTGCCCTGTATGCGTCCGTGCGCATCACGAAGCATGATTTTCACACCCTTCTGACCACGAAGCACTTTCTCGTAAGACTTTTCCAGTCCCAGCTTGCCGATGTAGTCGCCCAGCTGGTAATAATTGTCTTCCTCGATGTCGCCTTCCGACACTTCGCCCACGTCGCCCAGCACATGGGCGGCATAAGGATACGTGTATTCTCGGATACTTCGCTTCTGCACATAGAAGCCAGGAAAGCGGAACATCTTCTCTTGGAACACGCTGAAGTCCTTGTCCGACAACTGGCTCATGAAGAGCTGTTGCGTATAGCGTGAGTAACCAGGGTTCTTCGAACGGTCCTTGATGTCATCCATGCGCTGGATGAAGTACTCCTTGGTGATGCCGAGCGAATTGCAGAACTCCATCGTGTCGAGGTGTCCGCTCTCCTCGTTCATCACCACCATCAAGTCGTAGGAAGGTTGGTTGTACACCAATAGCTTGCCATTGCGGTCGTAGATGGCACCGCGCGAAGGAAACTCTATCTGTTTCAGGAAGGCATTACTGTCGGCATTTTTCTTATAGTCGTCGCTCATAATCTGAAGCGTGAAGAGACGAATCATGTAGATGA
>CAVKNU010000008.1:0-36391 GCA_963657465.1 Lachnospiraceae bacterium | reverse complement strand
ATCCGATGAATAAACCTCAATTTGTTAAATAACATGAAAAAGGAACACTTCCGCAGAGAAAAGCGGGAGAGTTCCTTTTTTTTTGTTTACCTTTGCAATGATATATTAAAAGTAGCTACATGCGTATGACAAGAAAAATACTTTCCATGGTGTTGATGACCGTTCTCTTCCTCAGTGTGCCTGGGGCAGTGAGCGCGAGCGGAAATGCGGAGGAAATGACCGACGTGGACTGGCAGGAAATCACTGTGAGATACCAGGCTGGCGTGCTGCGCATCACGGGTGCCAACAACATGACAGCGACGATCTACAACATCACGGGAATACCCGTGAAATCGTTCAAGGTGGAAGGCCACGACAAGCGATTCAACGTGACGCTAAGCAATGGATTGTATCTCGTGAAGGTGGGGAACACCACCCGCAAGATTCTTGTCAAGAACTAAGAGAGGGGAGAGCGAAAGAAAGTGAAACCCACATTATTATATATAATCCTGCTGAGCTGCCTCGTCGCATCCTGCAAGGAAAGTGCGAGAAACACCAACCGGGACGTGACGCTGGAGACATTCGCAGACTTCGCACAGACGGAATGGACGGTCAGCTCCCATCAGATTCGCATGAAGCTGGACAGCATGGTGCGCAACGACACCGACGAGCTCAACGCCGACCTCCATGTCAAGCGCTACTACCGCAACCAGGGCAGTCTGCTCTGGATAGACAGGGTGGGGGTGGACGAGCGTGCCGACACCGTGCTGAGCTATCTCAAGACGGTGGAGGAGTTTGGATTTTCCGCCCGTCGCTTTTGCGTGCCAGAGATAGAGCGTGACCTGCAAGCCATCCGAAGCCTCGACTTCGACAAGCGCAGGCTGAACGTCAACACGCTGATGGCACGGCTGGAATACCGCCTCACCAAGGCTTACCTAAGATATGTGACAGGGCAGAGGTTCGGCTATCTGAACCCCACGTTCATCTTCAATCGGTTGGACTCCCTGGACACGAACAAGAACGACTCCGTGAAGCGCCCCGTGCGGTTCCGAGGACTGTTTGACATCGACATGGACCATGCCAGCAAGGACTTCTATCAGCAAGCCCTGGGGAAGATAACAAGCGACTCGCTGTCGCTCTTCCTGCACGAGATACAGCCCACGAATGCGTATTACGACGACCTGAGGCGCTGCCTGAACGAGAATCCCTCGCAACTGAGCAAGGCACGCCGCGCGCTGATACTCTGCAACATGGAGCGTGCCCGATGGCGACAGAAGGACGAGCCACGACAGCATGAGAAATATGTGATGGTCAACATCCCGTCGTTCCACCTCATGGCCATCGACCACCAAGACACGCTGACCATGCGCATCGGCTGTGGAAGCAATGAGACGAAGACGCCGTTGCTCACGAGCCAGGTGAAGCGAATGGACATCAATCCGAAGTGGTTCATCCCGCGCAGCATCATCGAGAAGGACATCATCCACAGGGTGAGCAGGTCGTATCTGGAAAGTCGCAACTTCTATGTGCTCGACCGCAAGACGGGCAGGGAAGTCGATCCCTCGAGGGTGACACCAGCCATGCTCCGAGACCCCAACTTCGCCGTGGTGCAACGAGGGGGAGAGGGCAACAGCCTGGGGAGAATCATCTTCCGCTTCGACAACAACTTCTCCGTCTATCTGCACGACACCTCCAGCAAGGGCGTGTTCAGCCAAGAGGACAGGGGCGTGTCGCACGGATGCGTGAGAGTGGAGAAACCTTTCGAACTGGCAGTCTTCATGCTCGAAGACAAGAACCAGAAGCTGACAGACAAGATGCAGTACAGCATGACGGCCGACTCGCTGTCGGACAAGAGCAAGGTGATAGGCTCCGTGGCTGTGAAACCGCCCGTGCCGCTCTACATCGCCTACTACACCCTCTATCCGATGGCAGGCAAGGGCAAGCGCCCACGCTGGGTGCAATATCCCGATGTGTACGGCTACGACCGGGTGATATACGATTTTCTGAAGAAACATTATTTATAATAAGGC
Source organism: Lachnospiraceae bacterium (assembly GCA_963657465.1). GTDB lineage: Bacteria > Bacteroidota > Bacteroidia > Bacteroidales > Bacteroidaceae > Prevotella. The sequence goes on along the minus strand of CAVKNU010000008.1, from coordinate 34,382 downwards.
TTCCGAAGAGTCACAAACAAGCAAAGAGGCATGACAGACCAAGAACTTATGACACTACTGAAGGACCCAAAGACCCAGAGAGAGGGATTTGCGGCCTTGGTAAAACAGTATAGCGAATCGCTGTATTGGAAGGTGCGCCATATTATCTTGGACCACGACGACGCCAACGACGTTCTCCAAAACTCCTTCCTCAAGGCATGGAACAACCTGGGTACCTTTCAGGGCAAGTCGAGCATCAGCACGTGGCTGCATCGCATCGCCATCAACGAGGCGCTCGACCATGTGAGGAAGCAGAAGAACATCGAGCAGGTGAGGGCGGACGACGAGCCCGGCATCGCCAACCGACTGATGGCAGACGAATATTTCGACGGCGACACGGCCCACGCACAGCTGCAAGAAGCCATCGCCCATCTGCCCGACGTACAGCGCACGGTGTTCACCATGAAGTACTTCGACGACATGAAATATTCCGACATCAGCAAGGTGCTCGGCACGAGCGAAGGGGCCCTGAAAGCCTCCTACCACCTGGCGGTGAAAAAAATAACTGAATATTTTAACAGGCATGATTAAACCTTTTTCGTTCTCAATCGTCTATAACAAAGAAAGGAATAGAGAAACTATGATAAAGGAAGAAAAAATATTGCAAAATAGGTTTGGCAAAGACAACCATTTCAAGGTGCCCGAAGGATATTTTGAGCACTTTACCGACCAACTGATGAGCCAAATCCCCGAGCAGGAAGCGCAAGTTGTCGTCATGCAGCCTAGCTTCTGGCAACGCATCTCGGTGCGCAAGATAGCCGCTGCAGTGGGTGTGGCCGTCGTCTTGGGAGGCGGAGGTTTGTTCTACGCCCACCATCAATCCCTGGGCTTGCACGAGGTCATCGCCGCAACCCATCATGATGTGCATCAAGACGGCAATGCCTCCTCGTCAAGCTATAGCTCGTTCGACGAGATGGCCGACTATACGATGATGGACAATCAGGACATCTATGCGTCCTTGATTGCAGAGAACTAAGCAAGAGTATCAAACATTGCAAAACAAACGATAGGAGATATGGTATCACATAAATATATGAAAGGCTGGGCATTGGTCGTCATGCTGCTCATCGGCATCTTGACCGCCGGGGCCCAACCCAACATGCAGAAGAAACGTCCTCCGTTCGACCCGAAGAAGTTTGAGGCAGACTTGGAGCAATTCATCACCTCCAATGCTTGTCTCACTCCGCAAGAGGCCGCCCAGTTCTTCCCTGTGTATCGCCAGATGATGAAGAAGATGCGCATGCTCTTCGACGAGATGCGCCGCTATCATCATGTGAACATGAAGGACAATGAGGCGTGCCTGGAAGCCATCCGCAAGCAGGACGAAATAGACATCGAGATGAAGCAACTGCAGCAGGAATACCATTCTCGCTTCATCACGATATTGCCTCCCACGAAAGTGCTGGGCGTGATCAAGGCCGAAGAACGGTTCCATCGCCAGGCATTCAAGAAAATGAGGCGTTAAAGGAGGAAATTAATTTTAGACCATTAATAATATAATTATACAAATAAAAAGCGGAAATGTAGAACAAAAAATTTAAGGTTGAGTGCCCAGTTTGTCGTGAGACACGCTGGGCACGGGTTTTTTCTAGCCAATTCGAAAAAATCGCAAAGTTTTTCCCATTTCATTTTGTAGTTTCACGCAAAAGCTATACCTTTGCAGTAGAAAAGAAACAAAAGAAATTATAAGCATATAATTATGTACAGAAGTAACACTTGTGGAGAGCTGAGACTCTCTGATGCTGGCAAGGAAGTAACGCTTGCCGGATGGGTACAGCGCACCAGAAAGATGGGTGGCATGACATTCGTCGATTTGCGCGACCGTTATGGCATCACGCAGTTGGTTTTCAATGAAGCCGACAATAAGGACTTATGTGATGCCGCCAACAAGCTTGGACGTGAATACTGCATCCAGGTGAAGGGTGTGGTAAGCGAAAGACAGAGCAAGAACCCGAAGATGGATACTGGTGACATCGAGATTTTGGCTAAGGAACTCAATGTCCTCTCTGTCAGCATGACTCCTCCTTTCACCATCGAGGACAATACCGACGGTGGCGACGACATCCGCATGAAGTACCGCTATCTCGACTTGCGCCGTCCTGCTGTACGTAAGAACATGGAGTTGCGTCACCGCATGTGCATCTTGATTCGCAACTTCCTCGATGCCCAGAACTTCATGGAGGTGGAGACGCCTATCCTGATCGGCAGTACTCCTGAGGGCGCACGCGACTTCGTGGTGCCTTCTCGCATGAACCCAGGTCAGTTCTATGCGCTCCCACAGAGCCCACAGACCTTGAAGCAGTTGTTGATGGTGGCTGGTTTCGACCGCTACTTCCAGATTGCCAAGTGCTTCCGTGACGAGGACTTGCGTGCCGACCGCCAGCCAGAGTTCACTCAGATCGACTGTGAGATGAGCTTCGTGGACCAGGATGATGTCATCAATCTTTTCGAGGAGATGGCTCGCCATTTGTTCAAGGAGATTCGAGGCGTGGAATTGCCAAAGTTGCAGCAGATGACTTGGCATGAGGCTATGCGCCGCTTCGGTAGTGACAAGCCAGACTTGCGCTTCGGCATGGAGTTCGTGGAGCTGAAGGATGCCTTCACGGGCAAGGGAAGCTTCTCCGTATTCGACGAGGCTAAGTACATCGGTGGTATTTGTGTGCCAGGATGTGCCGACTATAGCCGCAAGCAACTGAATGAGTTGACCGATTTCGTAAAGCGCCCTCAGGTGGGTGCCAAGGGATTGGTTTACATCAAGTATAATGCCGATGGCACAGTGAAGAGTAGCATCGACAAGTTCTACTCTCCTGAGGAATTGGCAGAGATCAAGACTGTGATGGGTGCCAAGGACGGCGACCTCGTGTTGATTTTGAGTGGCGACAATGCCAACAAGACCCGCATCCAGCTCTGCTCACTTCGCTTGGAGATGGGCGATCGCCTGGGTCTTCGCGACAAGAATGTGTTCAAGTGCCTTTGGATTATCGACTTCCCACTGTTTGAGTGGAGCGATGAAGAGCAGCGCCTGATGGCCACTCACCATCCATTCACCATGCCAAACCCTGACGACATCCCATTGCTCGACGAGCATCCAGAGCAAGTGCGTGCCAAGGCCTACGACTTCGTTTGCAACGGTATCGAAGTGGGCGGTGGTTCATTGCGTATCCACGACACCAAGTTGCAGGAGAAGATGTTCGAGGTGCTCGGCTTCACCCCAGAGCGTGCAGAGGCTCAGTTTGGCTTCTTGATGAATGCTTTCAAGTATGGCGCACCACCTCACGCAGGTCTTGCCTTCGGTCTCGACCGTTTCGTCAGCATCATGGCAGGTCTCGACAGCATCCGCGACTGCATCGCATTCCCTAAGAACAACTCAGGTCGTGACGTGATGCTCGATGCTCCATCAGAGTTGGACCCTAAGCAACTTGATGAGTTGGAGATTAAGCTTGATCTGAAGGATTAATCTAGCAAGGCAAAAAGTCTAATTTAGTAAGATAGAGAGACTTTCGATAAAAATAAATGCAGTATTTCTTGATTTACGTCAAAAAATGCTGCATTTTTTCGTCTTTGAAGTACTTTTTTCATAAAAAATACTAAAGTATCAAATAAAAATAGTAAATTTGCAACAGAATAAAGAGAGAGTTAGTATATGAAAACTCTTTAAAATTCAATTATTTACAAGAGACATGGTAGAGAAGAAAGCAACAACAAAGACAGCAGCTAAGAAGCCTGCTGCAAAGAAAGCTCCAGCAGCTAAGAAGACTACTGCAGCTAAGAAAGTAGAATTGTTCCTGAATGCAGAGAACGCAGGTTTTAAGGCTGGTGATGTTTATCAGGCATTGGCTGCAGCAGAGAAGGCTCTTACTGTAGCTGAGATTGCTAAGGCTGCTAAGATTACTGCAGAGGATGCAATCCTTGGTATTGGATGGCTCTTCAAAGAGGGTAAGATTAAAGACGAGGACAACAAGATTGCTCTCGCTTAAATAGCACTAAGGAGGAGCCGCGGCATCATTCAGTGAGGTCGCGGCTCTTTTTTTATATTTATTAGAATGAATTACGACCAAGAGATATTGCGTATTTTAGCTCAGGCTGGCAGCAATGGACTGAAATTGGAAAACATTGCCCGCCACGTCTTCAATTCTTGCAATTCGATGTTCAACCCATTGAATTACAAGGATGTGTATAATTATGTGAGGCAATATCTCAAGAAATATTCCAAAGATTCCCAGTCGCTTGTCGAAAAGAGTGACAAACATGGCATTTATCATCTCAATCTGAAGTCGAAGTTGGCACAGCAGTATGCCCTCCAGTTTACGATGAAGACTGACGAGGCAGAGGCCCAGCAAGACGCTTCCAAGGCATCGGATGATGAGCTTTCCCTTTCTTTATTTTAAAAAAAACGAAAAAAAAATTCGGGAATTCCTTCTTTGATTCGTATTATATAAAAAATAACGAAAATATAACTAATAATACGAATTATTATGGCTAGAAGATATTTATTAGGTTTTGACGTAGGGTCAAGTTCAGTGAAAGCATCTCTCACCGACATTGACAGTGGTGAAATCGCAGCTTCAGCGTTCTATCCAGACCATGAGGCTCCCATCACGGCCGTAAAGGCAGGATGGGCAGAACAAGACCCACAGATGTGGTGGGACAATGCCAAACTTTCCCTCAAAAAGATTATGGCAGACACAGGTGCCAAGGGCGAGGATATCCTTGCTATCGGTATCTCTTATCAGATGCACGGACTTGTGTGCGTGGATAAGGACCAAAACGTGTTGCGCCCAAGCATCATCTGGTGTGACTCGCGCGCTGTGCCTTATGGCGAAAAAGCGTTCCACGACCTGGGAGAGGACTTGTGCTTGCGCAATCTCTTGAATTCCCCAGGCAACTTCACCGCGGCAAAGTTGGCTTGGGTGAAGGAGAATGAGCCGCAGGTGTTCGATAAGATAGACAAGATCATGCTTCCAGGCGACTACCTGGCCATGAAGTTGACGGGCGAGGTGAAGACCACCATCAGCGGATTGTCGGAAGGTATGATGTGGGATTTCACCGCCAAGAAGCCAGCTAAGTTCTTGCTCGACTATTTCGGCTTTGACGAAAGCATCTTGGCAGACATCGTACCTACCTTCTCTGTGCAGGGAGAGGTTTCCAAGGCTGCAGCAGAGGAACTGGGCTTGAAGGAAGGCACCCCAATCTCTTATCGAGCAGGCGACCAGCCTAACAACGCAGTCAGTCTGAATGTGTTCAATCCGGGCGAGATTGCCAGCACGGCAGGCACTTCGGGCGTTGTATATGGTGTGCTGGGCGATGTGAATTACGACCCAAAGAGCCGTGTCAACACCTTTGCCCATGCCAATTACACCCAGGACTTGAATCGCTTGGGCGTGTTGCTTTGCATCAACGGAACCGGTATTCTCAATGCTTGGGTTCATAGAAATATCACTCCAGACGTAAGCTATGCCGACATGAACGACTTGGCTGCTAGTGTGCCAATCGGTAGCGAGGGCGTGAGAATCATCCCATTCGGCAACGGCGCTGAGCGTGTCTTGGAGAACAAGGAAGTGGGCTGCTCCATCCATGGCGTCAACTTCAACAAGCACAACCGTGCCCACATCGTGCGTGCAGCACAGGAAGGCATTGTCTTCAGCTTCTGCTACGGCATGGAAATCATGCAGCAAATGGGCATGGACATCAAGAAGATACACGCAGGCAAGGCCAACATGTTCTTGAGTCCGCTGTTCCGCGACACCCTAGCAGGAGTTAGCGGAGCCACCATCGAGCTCTATGAGACTGACGGAAGTGCGGGCGCAGCCAAGGGTGCCGGCATTGGCGCAGGTATCTACAAGGACCACGACGAGGCCTTTGCCACTTTGAAGAAGCTTGCTGTCATCGAGCCTAACGAGGCAGACCGCGCAGCTTATTTGGAGGCTTATGCAGCATGGAAAGATGAATTGAAGAAACTATAAAGCCAGCATAAAATGCTTTTCTGATGGAAAGGATGGGATTTTCCCCATCCTTTTCTTGCTTATTACAATTATTTTTATTAACTTTGCCCTCATATATCTATAATTAATAAACATGGCTCATAGAAATAATCATCTAGTAATTATGGCAGGAGGAGTGGGCAGCAGATTTTGGCCCATGAGCACGGTCGATAAGCCGAAGCAGTTTATCGATGTGCTAGGTACGGGACGCTCTCTTCTGCAACTCACTTTTGATAGATTTGAGGGAATTTGTGCTCCTGAAAACGTCTGGGTTGTCACGAATAAGAAATATGCAAGTTTGGTTCAAGAACAACTACCTGAAATTCCCGCATGTAATATCTTGCAGGAACCATGCCGCCGAAACACAGCTCCTTGCATCGCTTATATCAGTTGGCGCATCAAGGAGAAAGATCCTAAGGCAAACATTGTCGTTTCTCCTTCTGACCACATCGTCACCGACGCGAATGAGTTTAGAAGGGTGATTGTATCTGCATTGAAGTTTACAGGTGAGACGGACAGCATCGTAACCCTTGGCATGAAACCGACTCGCCCTGAGACGGGCTATGGATACATTCAGGCCGACCTACGCACACCATCAGCACGAAACAAGGAAATCTACCGTGTTGACCAGTTCAAGGAAAAACCAGACTTGGCAACAGCTACCCAGTACTTGCGTGAGAATAATTTCTTCTGGAATGCAGGCATCTTCATCATGAGTGCCGCCACCATTGTAAATGCTTTCCGAGTTTATCAACCAGGACTCGCCAAGATATTCGAAAGCATGCGCAGCATCTATGGCACGGAACAAGAGCAAAAGGAGATAGACTTACGCTATCCGGAGTGTGAAAACATCTCTATCGACTATGCCATCATGGAAAAAGCAGAGGAGATATTTGTATTTCCTGCAGATTTTGGCTGGAGCGACTTGGGTACTTGGGGCAGCCTGATGGCTCAGTCTCGCAAGGACTTATACGGCAATGCCTTGATTGGCAACAATATAGAAATGATAGAATCCAAGAACAACATCGTCCATACGATGGGGGAAAGAAAAGTTGTCATCCAAGGACTCGATGGTTACATTGTGGCAGAAGAAGATGGCACTTTGCTCATCTGTAAATTGTCGGAAGAGCAACGAATCAAGTTGTTTTCTGGTAGCGACAAATAAAAAATAGGCAATTCCTTAGCATAAATATAAGGAGTTGCCTATTTTCTTTTTATTTTTCTCTTTTTTTGGACTACTTGTTCTTTTTCAATCCCTTGTAAGCAAGGAATGCAACGATGACAACAGCCAAGGCCAAGATGATATAGCCCAGTTCGTGGCTATACTTGAGAGCTTGCTGATATACGTCTTGCGTAGTCTTGTAGTCGGTATATTTATAGATTCCCCATCCGATGGTGGCGAGCACCATGTTCCATATGCCTGCGCCAATGGTGGTATAGAGCAAGAATTTACCCACGTGCATACCAGCCAATCCCGCAGGAATGCTGATGAGCTGTCTCACGGCTGGCACCAATCTTCCGAAGATGGTGGAAGCAGCTCCGTGCTTGCGAAAATACTCCTCGGCTGTCTCCACTTTGGCTCGGTCGATCAGGCACATGTGCCCGATGCGGCTATCCGCAAAGCGATAGATGATAGGGCGACCCACCCATTTGGCCAAGCCATAATTGATGAGGGCTCCCAAGTCGGCACCCAATGTGGCAAACACGATAACGAGCACGAAACTCATGCCGCTGGCAGGGTCCATGGCCTTCCATGCCGCAGGTGGCACAACCACTTCGGAAGGGAAGGGAACGAAAGAACTCTCTATCGCCATAAATAGCGTAACCACCCAATAGTTTAGATTATCGAGAATCCAAAGAAATAAGTCTGCTGTATTCATTAATATTTATCCCAAATAGTGTGAAAATATAGATTCTAACCCCCATTACGGATGGAGAGGAACTAGAATCTATAGATTATAATATAAAAGATATTATTTGTTCTGCTTAGCCCAAGTGTCCTTCAAGCCAACGGTCTTGTTGAACACAGGTTTCTCGGCTGTAGAGTCGAGGTCGGCCATGAAGTATCCGATGCGCTGGAATTGGAGGTACTCACCAGGCTTCTTGCTGGCAGCATACTCTTCCACGTAGCAATTATTGAACACATGCAAGCTCTCTGGGTTGAGCAACTCACGGAAGTCACGCTCATCGGCAGAAGGATTCTCCACATTGAAGAGGCGGTCGTATTCACGCACTTCTGCCTTCACGCAATGGTCGGCAGACACCCAGTGGAGCGTACCTTTCACCTTGCGGTTGGCACCTTCCAATCCACTCTTGCTCAATGGGTCGTATTCAGCCTGAATCTCAACGATGTTGCCTTCAGCATCCTTGGTGCAACCTGTACACTTCACAATGTAAGCATTCTTCAGACGAACTTCCTTGCCCACAGTCATGCGGAAGAACTTCTTAGGAGCATCTTCCATGAAGTCGGCACGCTCAATCCAAAGATTCTTAGAGAATGTGATGGTGTGAGAGCCATCTGCCTCGTTCTCAGGATTGTTGATAGCCTCCATTTCCTCAGTCTGTCCATCAGGATAATTGGTGATGACCAACTTCACTGGGTCGAGGACAGCGCTCACACGGCAAGCCTTCTTGTTGAGGTCTTCACGAACAGAAGCCTCCAGCAAAGCCATGTCGTTCAAGGCATCAAACTTGGTGTAACCGATGCTATCGATAAACATTCGGATGCTTTCAGGAGAATAACCACGGCGACGCATACCGCACAAAGTCGGCATTCGAGGATCATCCCATCCATTGACCAAGTGCTCATCCACCAAAGAGTGGAGCTTGCGCTTGCTCATCACAGTGTAGGTGAGGTTCAGGCGGTTGAACTCAATCTGTCGAGGGCGGTTGTCCTGCAAATTGTCAGCAGTGCCATCCATCTCTTTCAAGAAGTCGATAAACTTGTCGTACAAAGGACGGTGAGGCACGAACTCCAAGGTACAGATGGAGTGGGTCACTCCCTCGAAATAGTCGCTCTGTCCATGTGCGAAGTCATACATAGGATAAGCATGCCATTTAGTACCCGTGCGATGATGAGGAGTCTGGATGATGCGATACATGATAGGGTCGCGGAAGTGCATGTTAGGATTTGCCATGTCGAGCTTAGCACGCAATACCATGCTTCCTTCCACTGCCTCAGGTGTATTCATCTTCTCAAAGAGAGCAAGATTTTCCTCGACAGGGCGGTCACGATATGGGCTGGCTGTGCCTGGAGTGGTAGGTGTACCCTTCTGTGCGGCAATCTCCTCTGCTGTCTGCTCGTCAATATAGGCATTGCCATTCTTAATCATCCAAACGGCGAAATCCCACAATTTCTCAAAATAGTCGGAAGCATAGTAGATGTTTCCCCATTTGAAGCCCAACCATTGGATGTCTTGCAGAATATTCTCTACGTATTCTGTGTTTTCTTTGCTAGGGTTGGTGTCATCGAAGCGAAGATTACATACGCCGTTGTATTTCTCGGCAACACCAAAGTCCATGCAAATAGCTTTTGCATGACCAATATGAAGATAGCCATTAGGCTCAGGAGGGAAGCGGGTCTGGATGCGTCCGCCGTTCTTTCCTTCCTTAATGTCTTCTTCTACAAACTGTTCAACGAATGAGAGGCTTTTCTTCTCTTCGCTCTTGTTTTCTTCATTAATAGTCATATTTTGAATGATTTTATTGTTTTTATGGTGCAAAGATACAAATTTAATTGAAAGTAGAGAAATTATCCGGGCATTTATTTGTAGAATATGTTTTTAAACATCTAAAAATATTTGCTAGATAGAAATAAAATGCGTACCTTTGCAGACGTTATCCTGAATACAATCTTTTTACCTTAAACGAAACTAGTACCTATTGAGATGAACGCTCTCCACTGTGAAGTGGGGAGCGTTTCGTTTTTATCCATCAATATGTTTATTTCTTGTCAGCAGGAGCATCCTTGCGGAAAGTCTCGTTCTTGATGAGCAAAGAACCTTCCTCTGTATCCACGACAGCTTGCTCTGCTACATCCGAGTCCAAACCTTTGCGGATGAGATTGATGTTGACAACCTTCTGTCCGTTAGGCTCTACGATAAACTCCCACTTGTAGAAATCCTTGTCATACTCCTTCACCTTTGCAGTAAAGTCGCTGCCCAATGAAATGACAGTCTTGCCATCATAACTCTTGTAATCACCTGCAATTGCAGCCTGGAGAGTAGAATCAGTGATGGTCTCCACCTCTACGCGTGTAGGCTCACTGGTCTTGTTGTTATTACATGCCGTAAAGGCCAAGATACCTGCGGCAATTGCCAAAAATGCGATTTTTTTCATAATTTTCATTGTTAATGGTTTATATGATATTTATATTTCCGATTAATGGATGAGCAACATGATGCCACTGGCAACGAGCATGACCCATATGGAGATAATTCCCGTGAGAATAGGGACGGAAGAATACCGTAGCGGTCCTGCCACAGGCTTGAACACATGGGTATATTCGCCTCTCACTCGCTGGAAGACATAATAGGTGATGGAGGCATAGATGAAACCGATAAGGGTGCCTACCAATAAATCTCCAGGATAATGAACGCCGAGGTAAGTGCGTGAATAGCTCATCAGCAATGCCCAGAAGCACAAGAATATCGTGAGCTTATTTCTTTTCACGAGATACATGGCAAAGAAAGCCATGCTCCAAGAGTTGGCCGCATGTGAGGATGGGAATCCATACCTTCCTCCTCTGTAATTATTCACCATATGCACCAAGGGGGAGATGGGATTGTCCGGATTGCTTGGCCGCATGCGTTCCACCATAGGTTTGAGGAGGGTAGAGGCAGTCTGGTCGCAAAGGGTTATGATGAGAGCTATGAGCAGTAAGCAAGTGACGTTGACTTTCCATGGGAAATTCTTGAACATCACGAAAGCGAAACTCACATAGAATGGAACCCATATAAATCGACTGGTGTACATCATCATGAAGTAGTCCCAGAAGTTGGAATGAAATCCATTCAGAAACAAAAACAGTTGCGTGTCCTGTTCCTCCAAAAAATGAATTATCTCTATCATTATTTCTTGTTTATGTCATCATATAGTTTCTGTAGGTAAGCCTGGCCACGCTTTGCGTTATAATCCAAATGGGAACCCTTGTTATAGACCGCTTTCTTTGTCTTATTGTCGAAGATGAGCGAATTCTCCTCCGAAACCACTCCAAAGGCATCTGGAACTGTGAAGAATGCAAACTTAGGCGTTGCATCGCTCAACATGTTCTTGCTAAACAAGAAATCCTTGTGCTCAATGCCCAATTGTCCCAAAAGGGTGGCTGCGATGTCTTGTTGAGAACCAAGGATATTGATTTTCATCGGACGGGCGATAGCTCCACCTGTCAAGATGAGCGGAATCTGATAACGGCTTCTGTCGAAATTGTCAAGATGCTCCTTGTAGGCACCCACATGGTCAGGCACGAGGACTACCAATGTGTTCTTCCATCTCGGCAGTTTCTTGTATTCTCTCAACAGGCTTCCAATGACACTGTCAGTATAGGCAAAGCTATTCAAACGCTTGTCTGTCAGTCGGTTGTAAGGCACATCGAAAGGTTCATGGCTACTAGAAGTCTGGAACACTCTCAGCATTGGATGCTTGCTTGTTTTTTTCAAATCAGCCAACAATCGGTTTGCCACGATATGGTCGGGCACTCCCCATTTGCTCAACTTATCTTCAATAGGGAAATCACTGTCAGAGACGATTTTCTGGAATCCCTGCGAAACCAAGTAAGAGCGTTGGTTTGCAAAATCCACGTCACCTCCGTAATAGTAAGCATTTTGATATTTCTTGCTATTATATAATGTACGCGCGAACGAAGCCAAATGAGAAGACTTGGCAGGGTAGCGCATGATGCTGGTCGTAGGTTGGGCTGGGTAGCCGCTCAGGATGGACACCAACCCTCGGTCTGTGCGGAAGCTATTGGCATAGAATCGAGTGAAGAGGATGCTACTGTTGGCTATCGAGTCAAGATTGACAGCCACGTCCTTCTGACTTCCCATGGATGGTAGGAGATCAGATGCAAAACCTTCCATGATGACAATCAGAATGTCAAGCGTTCCCTTTTGGAACACGGCAGGATTCAATATCGGATAGGTGTTTTGGTCGCTGGTGCTCACCATCGTCTTGAAGATTTTGTCAGCTTCCTTTTCGTCCATGTAGCGATATTGCTGTCCGAAGTCGTTTTGGTGAGCCAATGACTCAAAGAGACTGAACATCGGATTGACGGCAGCATGATTGAAGAAGGAAATTTGGTTGAAATAAGCCTTGCCCGTATTCGTCGTAGAAACGGTGATTCCTCCTCGGATAGGGAGGAAAAGCAATAAGGTGAGAACCAAGAGGATAAGGCTGAATCGACCACGGTGATGCTCAATGCGAGTAAATCTTCTTTTCTTAGGTGCTGGAACACGAAGGGCAAACCACACCACGATGGCAATCATTACGAGCACGACGAGAGCCAACAGCGAAACCCAAATGCTGACACTAGCGAAAGCATCCGCAGGCGACGTGAAGAAATAATAGATAGGGGTGCTGTCCAATGGGAAGCCCCAGTACGGATACAAAGAGACATCCAGGATGAAACATGCCGAGATGGTAAAGGCTATGATTCCGAAATAGAAATTCAGCACAGGGCGCACGATTTCCTTTCTTATCCAAATGGCGGCTATGAAAAGCAAACCAGGGATGACCGTGAGGTAGGCTGCCATGGATAAGTCGAGCGTCAGTCCGTGTCCTATCACAGGCAACACATTGTTCCACACACTATCGATGTGTTCTGTTGCCGCACTCTTTTCCAAGATAAGGAACAATGGCTTTTGTAGTATAAACAAAATGACCAATGTGACGTATGTTTTGATGAACCATAAGATTTGCTTCATGCTGCTCTCTTTATTATTAATAATGTATGTTTTGCTATTCAAATGCAAATTTACTGTTTTTATTCGATATGACCAATTAAAAACAAATAAAATATCAAAAAAAGCTGCAAAAATTTGGCAGAGTAAAATAAAAATACTATCTTTGTTGTGTTTAATTATATAGCATTATGGCGAAATATAATATTACCGAAAAAAAAGAAAAAAACGCAAGGTATCAAAACCTTTTGAGTGAAGAAACTAAAGACCGATTACGAGATGAAATTTTAAGAATTGTCGTTACCGAAGGAAGGTATAAGGACAGAGGCTATAATACCCGTAAATTGGCTGCGGATTTACATACCAATTCTCGGTATGTATCTGCTGTGTGTGCAACAAGATTTCACAAAAACTATTCGGAGTTTGTGAATGATTACAGAGTCAACGATGCCATGTCATTGCTGACGGACAAGCGCTATGCCAAGATGACCATCGAGGACATCAGCGAGATGGCTGGCTTTAGCACGCGTCAAAGCTTTTACTCCAACTTCTATAAGCGTTTGGGCATCACCCCGAGACAATACCGCGTAGAGCAGTTGGAAAATCGTGGATAAAAATATTTCCAAGCACAGTGGGTTTGTGCTTGGATTTTTTATTTCTTGAGGAATCCTTTGAGAATCTTGCTATTCGTATTCTTCGACATTTTTCGCAAGGCCTTGTCTCGAATTTGACGCACACGCTCACGCTTCAAATTCATGTCTTCTGCTATTTCTGCCAAGGTGACATGGGCGATGCCTATTCCGTAGAATTTTCGAATCACCTCTTGCTCCCTGTCATCGAGCACGCTCACACACTTGTCGAGGTCAGTCAGCATTTGCTTGAACATCGCATTGTCGTCTGCCATCTCGATATCCTTGTTTGTGAGAATGTCCAATAAGGTGTATTGGTTGTTCATACTGAGAGGGGCGTCGATAGACACAGCTTTCTCTGCAGACCTAGGCATGAACTTGCGCTCTCCCTTAGGTATGCGATAAAGGGCTGCTTGCTGCTCGATGGCCTGCTCCATAGCTTTTCGGATGAATGGTCCAGCGTAAGCCACAAACTTAGCGCCTTTCGTCGCATCGTACTTCTGTGCAGCATTGACCATAGCCATATACCCCTCACTTACCAAATCCTCAAAATCGACGCCTTTGCTACGATACTGGTTGGCGACAGATTTTACATAGTTGAGATTTTCACTCACCAGTTGATTGATGTCGTTTTCTTTCATATCGCAAAAATACATAGTTTTTTCTAAACAAACAAATTTTCTTTCATATTTTTAGTTTTTTTGATTACCGCTGAATTTAGAACACTTCTTGGTGGATAGTATCAAAAGTGGCAATGTAAATAAAAGTTTCTTAAATATAAGGAAATATGTACTATTTTTAATATTATTTAGATTCCTAGATTCGTTTATATGAGGCTAAATGATTACTTTTGCGTTTGAATTTAGAAAAAGCCCCTTTTAGGGTAATTCGAAGTTACAATTAGAAAATTAAATATAAAAATATAGAGAATTATGGCAGAAGCGATAGATATTCGTGAACTCAACATCCGAATAGAACAACAAAGCCAATTCGTCACCAACTTGGTGACAGGCATGAATCGAGTTATTGTAGGTCAGAAGCACCTTGTAGATTGTCTTTTGATTGGCTTACTTTCTGATGGACACATCCTCTTGGAGGGTGTTCCTGGCTTGGCCAAGACCCTTGCTATCAAAACATTGTCTCAATTGATCAGTGCCGACTATAGCAGAATTCAGTTTACTCCTGATTTGTTGCCAGCCGACGTGGTAGGTACGCAGATTTATTCGCAAAAGGACGAGTCTTTCCATGTGAAGAAAGGTCCTGTGTTTGCTAATTTCGTATTGGCAGATGAAATCAACCGTGCTCCAGCCAAGGTACAGAGTGCTTTGCTGGAAGCCATGCAGGAGCATCAAGTGACCATTGGAGACGACACATTCAAATTGCCAAACCCTTTCTTGGTGATGGCCACCCAGAACCCTATAGAGCAGGAAGGAACCTATCAGTTGCCTGAGGCTCAGGTGGACCGTTTTCTTCTCAAGGTGATCATTGATTATCCTAGCCTTGAGGAAGAAAAACTCATCATCAGAGAAAACATACAGGGCGGACTTCCTACAGTGACTCCAGTGACGACAGCCGATGAGATACTCAAGGCTCGCAGCATCGTCAATGAGGTGTACCTCGACGAAAAGATAGAGCAATACATTGCCGACATCGTGTTCGCCACCCGTTATCCTGAGCGTTATGGCTTGGCTGATTTGAAGGACATGATTACCTTCGGCGGTAGCCCTCGTGCCAGCATTTCCCTTGCCAAGGCTGCTCGCGCTTATGCTTTCATCAAGCACCGTGGCTACGTGATTCCAGAAGACGTACGTGCCGTGGCACATGATGTATTGCGCCATCGTATCGGCCTTTCTTACGAGGCAGAGGCAAGCAATGTGACAAGCGAGGAAATCGTGAGTCGTATTATTAATAAGGTGGAAGTGCCATAATGGATACACAAGATATCTTAAAGAAAGTTCGCAAGATCGAGATCAAGGCTCGCGGTCTTAGCCAAAACATCTTTGCCGGTCAATACCATTCTGCCTTCAAGGGTAGGGGTATGGCTTTCGCAGAGGTGAGGGAATACCAGTATGGCGACGACGTGAGAGACATCGACTGGAATGTGACGGCTCGCTTCCATCGTCCTTTTGTCAAGGTTTTTGAGGAGGAACGTGAGCTGACAGTCATGCTGTTGATTGATGTCAGTGGTTCGCTCGATTTCGGAACAAGCCGCCAGATGAAACGCGACTTGGCCACCGAGATTGCTGCGACCTTGGCGTTCAGTGCCATTCAGAACAACGACAAGATTGGAGTCATCTTCTTCTCCGACCGAATAGAGAAATACATTCCGCCCAAGAAGGGTAGGAAGCACATCCTCTATATCATCCGAGAGATGCTTGACTTCCATCCTCAGAGTTTGCGTACGGACATCGGCATGAGCATGGAGTATTTCACACGAGTGATGAAGCGCCATTGCACGGCATTTGTTATCAGCGATTTCTACGACAACAAGGAATGGCAGCACCAACTTCAGATTGCCAACCAAAAGCATGATGTCGTCGCCATCCAGGTGTACGACCCTCGTGCCAAGATGCTCCCTGACGTAGGACTGCTGAAAGTGCGCGATGCCGAGACGGGGCATGAGATGTACATTGACACCAGTTCCAAGAAATTGCGTCAAGCTCATGCGCAGAATTGGATGATGCGAGAAGACCGTCTGCGCGATATGTTTGCCAAGAGCAAGGTGGACTGGACGACCATTGCTACCAACGAAGATTTCTCAAAGTCTTTGCTCATGCTCTTCAAGCAAAGAGGATAAACTTAGGGTATAATTGATAAAGAATAAGAATGAACATCAGATATCAAACATTCATGCAACTATTGGGTAAGAGCATCGGATGCTTGCTGTTGCTGTCGGTTTTCTGCCATTCGCAGAAAGTTGGCGCACAGGAGGTAATCCAAAAGATAGACTCTCTCCAAATCCTGATAGGAGAGCAAACGGCACTGCATCTCCAAGCGAGCGTCAAGCGAGGTCAAAAGGTGGTGATGCCTTCCTTCAAGGCTTCCCAGCAGTTGATTCCTGGTGTGGAAGTGGTGGAGCAAAGCCAAGGCGACACTACTGACCTCGGCGATGAGAAGGTCATGATTAGCCGTGACTACATACTTACTTCTTTTGATGAGCGAGTGTATGCTATCCCTGCCCTCAACGTAAAGGTTGACGGGAAAAACTATCATGGAAATCCTTTGGCACTGAAAGTTCTTACCGTACCCGTAGATACGGTTCATCCCAATCAGTTTTATCCACCCAAGAATGTGCAAGACAATCCTTTCCAGTGGAGCGAATGGAGTCCAATCTTTTGGTTGAGCTTTTTGATGTTATTGCTCTGTGGACTAATCTATTATCTTCTGATTAGATTGAAGCAGAACAAGCCTATCATTACCCGCATTCGCATCATCAAGAGAGTTCCTGCACACGAGAAGGCATTAAATGAAATCAATGTCATCAAGCAAACTCGTTCTGCCAGTCAAGAAGGTCAGAAGGAATATTACACCCAGCTCACCAACACCATTCGTGAATACATCGTCAGCCGATTTGGTTTCAATGCCATGGAGATGACGAGCTCTGAGATCATCGACCGTCTTCGCTCTGCCGGCGACCAAAAGATGATAGATGAGCTGAAGGATTTGTTCTTGACTGCCGACTTGGTGAAATTTGCAAAATACGAGACGCTTATCAATGAGAATGACGCCAATCTCGTGAATGCCATCAACTTCATTGACCAAACTAAGACCAATGAGGTTTCGACAGAAGAGAAGGTGGCTCCAGAACTCAGCGACCAAGACAAGAAGAGTCGCCAGCAGCGCAAGCTCATCAAGGCTTTGCTGTGGATAGGCGGCTTGGTAATCATAGCACTCATTGCGTATATCGTATATAGTGTAACAATGTTATTGATGTAATAAAATGGAATTTGCAAGTAAAGGATATTTTCTGTTGCTCCTATTGTTGATACCTTATATATTATGGTATTTTCTCTATAGGAAGAAAAATGAGCCTACGATGCGCATGAGCGACACGAAGGTTTATCAATACGCACCCAAGAGCTGGCGTGTGAGATTGATTCACCTTCCGATGCTTCTCAGATGTGTGTGCTTCGTGTTGATAGTTTGTGCTATGGCGCGTCCACAAACGCATAACTCCTGGGACAACAAGACCGTAGAGGGAATAGACATCATGCTCGCCATGGACGTTTCCACTTCGATGTTGGCGGAAGACTTGAAGCCAAATCGCATCGAGGCAGCCAAGGACGTGGCACATGAATTCATCTCGGGTCGTCCGAACGACAATATTGGTTTGACCATCTTCGCCGGAGAAGCCTTTACCCAATGCCCGATGACAACCGACCACACCAGCTTGCTCCGACTTTTGCAAGACACACGTCCCGACATTGCTGCGCGTGGTCTCATCCAAGACGGTACGGCTGTGGGTATGGGACTTGCCAACGCCGTGAGCCGACTGAAGGATTCAAAGGCAAAAAGCAAGGTGGTGATACTCCTTACGGATGGCAGTAACAACATGGGCGACATCTCGCCTATGACGGCTGCTGAAATCGCCAAGAGCTTTGGCATCCGCGTCTATACCATTGGCGTCGGAACCAACAAGGTAGCGCCTTATCCAATGCCTGTGGCTGGGGGAGTGCAGTATGTCAACATCCCTGTGGAGATAGACACGCAGACGCTGAAAGACATCGCACATACCACGGATGGCAATTTCTATCGTGCCACCAACAATGCCGAGCTGAAGAAGATTTACCAAGACATTGACAAACTGGAAAAGACCAAGATGAACGTCAAGCATTACTCCAAGCTCTACGAGGCTTATCAGCCATGGGCTTTGGCAGCCTTCATCGTGTTGCTGATGGAAGTATTGCTTCGTATCACTTGGTTCAGAAGAATCCCATAAAACATTGCGCCGTGCAAATGGCGTATAAATATAGTAAGGAATAAGAAAATGCTAAGATTTGAAGACCCTATATTTCTTTGGCTCCTATGGATTATCCCAGTGCTGATATTGGTGAGATTCGTGGGGTGGAGAAGAAGAAGAGCTAAGTTGAGGAAACTCGGTGACCCTGAGCTTCTCAAGCAACTGATGCCTGGTATTTCAAAATATCGACCGACGGTGAAGTTCTGCCTTCTTTTGGTAGCACTTGCCTTGTTGATTGTGATGGTGGCTCGTCCACAAATGGGCAGCAAGGTTTCCCACGACAAGCGACAGGGCATTGAGACCATTATCTGCCTCGACATCTCCAACTCCATGCTGGCACAGGATGTGATACCATCCCGCCTCGACAAGAGCAAGATGCTGATAGAGAACCTAGTGGATAAGTTCAACAACGACAAGATTGGCTTGATTGTCTTTGCGGGCGACGCCTTCGTGCAGTTGCCTATCACGAGCGACTATGTATCTGCCAAGATGTTCCTGCAAAACATCACTCCAAGTCTGATTCAGACCCAGGGTACGAACATCGGACAAGCCATCGACTTGGCCACCAAGAGCTTTACCCAGCAAAACAACGTGGGGCGTGCCATCATCGTCATCACGGACGGCGAGAACCATGAGGAAGGTGCCACCGAGGCTGCCAAGGCTGCCAAGAAGAAAGGCATCAATGTGTTTATCCTCGGAATCGGAACCGGCAAGGGTGCTCCTATCCCTATGGGAGACGGCTCTTATCTGAAAGACAATGCGGGCAATACCGTCATGACGGCGCTCAATGAAGAAATGTGCAAGAATCTCGCACAGGCAGGCAGCGGACAATACATCCACGTGGACAACACAAGCGATGCAGAGGAAGCACTCAACAATGACCTCGCCAAACTGCAAAAGGGAGAGACCGACACCGTAATCTACAGCGAGTACGACGAGCAGTTCCAAGCCGTGGGCATTCTCGTCATCTTGTTGCTCATCATAGAAATATGTGTATTAGACGTGAAGAATCCATTCCTCAGAAAGATTAAGTTTTTCAAGGCAATTGCGATATTCGTCATGCTGACAGTGGGAGTGAACGCGCAAGCCCAAAACGACCGACAGTTCATCCGACAAGGCAATCGTGCCTACAAGATTCAAAAATGGGCACAGGCAGAGACGCAATACCGCAAGGCCATCTCCAAGAATGGCCAGAATGCACAGGCAGTGTACAATCTGGGCTGTGCACTGATGATGCAGCAGAAAGACTCCATGGCACTGCAGCAATATGCACAGGCAGCGAAGTTGGAAACCAACAAGTTGCGCCGTGCCAAGAGTTACCACAACATGGGCGTTATCCTGCAGAACCACCAAGATTATGGCAAGGCTATCGAATGCTACGAGATGGCGCTTCGCAACAATCCACAGGACAACGAGACAAGATACAATCTCGCCCTCTGTAAGAAACTGCTGAAGAACCAACCTCAGCAGAATAAGAACAACCAAAACAAGAACAAGGACGGGAAAAACAAGGACAAAGACAAAAAGAACGACCAAAATAAGGACAAGAACAAGAATCAAGATAAAAAAGACCAGAACAAAGATAAGAATCAAAACGACAAGAACAAGCAGAACCAGCAAGACCAAGACAAGATGAGCAAGGAGAATGCCGAGCAACTCTTGAATGCTGCCGTTCAGCAAGAGCAAGCGACTAAGCAGCGACTCCAGAAGGCTATGAGCCAGCCTAGACGCAAAGCTTATCAAAAGAACTGGTAAACATCGTAGAACTTAAAATAGACATTATGAAACATATAGGTTGGTATATCCTGCTTTTGGCGATGGCAATAGGCTATCACGTAGAAGCGTCGGCACAGCAAATCACCGTGTCGGCACCTTCCCACGTGGCAGCAGGCGAGAACTTCCGAGTGGCTTATACAATCAACACGCGTGATGTGGAGGAATTCAGAATGGGAGGAGTACCTGAGGGACTGGAGGTTATCGCCGGTCCTTACACCTCTTCGCAATCTAGTTATCAGATGATAAACGGACACACTAGTTCTTCATCGTCTGTCACAATCACTTATACGCTTTATGCAGCCAAGAATGGCACCTACACCATCGGGGCTTCCCATGCACTTGTCAATGGCAAGAAACTGGCGTCACGAGCTGCCAAGATTATCGTTTCGGGACACGCAGCACAAAACAACAACAGCGCACCGAGAATGCATGGCGACGACTATGATGAGCCAAAGATGCGACAGGCAGGAGCCTCTATCTCAGGCAGCGACCTCTTCATCAAGGTTACAGCCAACAAGAAGACCGTGCATGAGCAAGAGCCCGTGTTGCTGACCTATAAGGTTTATACGCAAGTGGACTTGACCCAATTGGAAGGCAAGATGCCAGACTTGAAGGGTTTCCACACCCAGGAGGTGGCGCTTCCTCAGCAGAAGACCTTCCACACCGAGACCGTGAACGGAAGAAACTATAAGTGCGTGACATGGAGCCAGTACGTGATGTATCCACAGATGACGGGCAAGTTGGAGATTCCTAGCATCGCCTTCAAGGGGATCGTGGTGCAGCAGAATCGCAACGTAGATCCGATGGAGGCCTTCTTCAACGGTGGCTCCGGCTACGTGGAAGTGCACAAGGACATCAAGGCCCCAGGCATCACGATACAGGTGAACCCATTGCCTGCGCGCCCAGCCAACTTCTCTGGCGGTGTGGGTAAATTCAACATCTCCGCCTCGATGGACAAGAAGGAAGTCAAGGCAGGCGAGCCTATCAACATTCGTGTGGTAGTGGGGGGCATCGGAAACCTAAAGCTCTTGAAGCAGCCTATCATTCAGTTCCCTAAGGATTTTGACAAGTATGACGCCAAAGTGACCGACAAGACACGCCTTACCGCCAACGGACTGGAGGGCAACATGATATACGACTTCCTCGCAGTGCCACGCAATCAGGGCACATTCACCATCCCTGCCGTCGAATTCTGTTATTACGACACGAAGGCAAATGACTACAAGACCATCAAGACACAGCCTTTCACTCTGACTGTGGACAAGGGAGACGGCAGCGTGAAGAGTGCCACCGACTATAGCAACCAAGACAAGGACATCCACGCCCTCAAATTGGGCAAGAGCAAGCTCCACGACATCGACGACATGTTCTACGGCAGCTTTGGCTATTGGACCAGCCTGCTTGTACCGTTGCTTGCCTTCATAGGCTTGCTCGTCATCTTCCACAGAAGAGCCCTTGAGAATGCCGACATCGTGAAGAAACGCTCCAACAGAGCCAACAAGATAGCCACCAAGCGACTCAGAAAGGCCAACGTCTTGATGCTGAAGGGCAAGCAAGGTGAGTTCTACGACGAGGTGCTTCGTGCCTTGTGGGGCTATGTCAGCTACAAGCTCAATATGCCAGTGGAGCAACTCTCTCGTGAGAACATCCAGGAGCAATTCATCTCACACTATGTGGGAGCTTCGTCCATCGAGAAGTTTACCCGAGCATTGGACGAGTGTGAGTTCGAGCGTTACGCCCCAGGCGACCCAGCCGGCAATATGAACCGTACTTTCGAATCAGCAATGACAGCCATCATGGAAATAGAAAATGCCATCAATGCAGCTCGCAAGGCTTGCAAGAAGAATCACTCCAAGAAGAGCGCTTCCTCGCCTTATAGCTTCATCTTCATCTTGGTGATGATGCTCGCTGTTGCCACATCGGCTTCCGCTATCACCAAGCAGAATGCCGACACCGAATATCAAAAAGGCAACTACCAGCAAGCCATCAAGGACTATGAGGAATTGCTCAAGAATGGTGTGTCTGCCGACATCTACTACAATCTGGGCAACGCCTATTATCGCACGGACAACATCACCAAGGCGGTGCTTGCCTATGAGCGTGCCCACTTGCTGGCACAAGGAGACGAGGACATCAACTTCAATTTGCAGTTTGCCCGCAGCAAGACCATCGACAAGATTACGCCCGTGAGCGAGATGTTCTTCATCACCTGGTACAAGGCGCTTGTGAGTTACACCAACGTGGACACTTGGGCCAAGGCTGGCATCATCACCATCATCCTAGCATTGGTGCTCGTGCTGATCTACCTCTTTGCGCCAAGCATTCTGGCACGAAAGGTAGGATTCTTCGGAGGAGCCTTCTTCTTCGTGGCCTTCCTCCTGTGCAATCTTTTTGCCTATCAGCAGAAGCAATGGCTTGTCAACCGCAGCGGTGCCATCGTGATTGCCCCTACCGTCAATGTGAAGAAAACACCTTCCAAGACGAGTACCGACCAATTTGTCATCCATGAAGGTACCAAGGTGAACATCACCGACAAGACAATGGCAGGATGGCGCAACGTGCAGTTGGAAGATGGAAGAGAGGGATGGGTAGAAACCAAACAAATAGAGGAAATTTAAGAGATGAATTGGAATTTCTTACAACAGATAGATCTCAGCGTACTGCATTTCTTCAACGACAGCAACAACGTGATTCTCGACCAAATGGCAGAGGTGCTCACCTCCGGATTCACCTGGATACCTCTGTACCTCATCTTGTTCTACATCGTGGTGCGCAACAATGAGACGATGGCGCAGATAGGACTGGTAGTGGGCGGAGCTGCTTTGTGCATCCTGTTGGCAGATGGCTTGACGGATGGAATCATCAAGCCTAATGTGGCACGCTTGCGCCCTTGCAACGACCCCATGATAGAGGACACCGTCCGCATCGTGAACCATATCTATGAGAAGGGATTCAGCTTTTGCTCCGCCCATGCCGCCAACACCATGTCGCTGGCAGTATTCTTCGCGTTTCTCATCCGTAGCCGTCTGCTGACGACAACGCTCATCACTTGGTCGTTGGTGAATTGCTGGACTCGCCTCTATCTGGGCGTGCATTATCCTAGCGACATCCTCTGTGGCTTGATGCTCGGCAGCACAGTAGGCGGATTGGTCTATCTGCTCTATCTCAAGCTCTACAGAAAAATCTCACCAGACATTACTTACATCTCCAATCAATACACCCGTACCGGTTATGACCACGATGACATCGACATCATCCTCTGTATCTTGGCACTGACGATTACCTACGTATTCCTTAGAGCCTGCGTCATGACCTATTACATTTAACACAAGAAATATGGAAACAAAGCATATCAAGATTAGTGATTACAACTACGATTTGCCCGATGAGCGAATCGCCAAATTCCCAATAGCACAGCGCGACCACTCCAAGTTGCTTATCTATAAGCATGGCGAGGTGAGCGACGACGTATTCTTCCACTTGCCTGAGCATTTGCCAAAAGGAGCCCTGATGATATTCAACAACACAAGGGTGATCCAGGCACGCCTTCATTTCCGCAAGGAGACGGGCGCCCTCATCGAAGTGTTCCTGATGGAGCCTGCCGAACCTACCGACTATGAGCTGATGTTCCAGACTACGGGGCATTGTGCTTGGCTCTGCATGATAGGAAACCTGAAGAAATGGAAGGAGGGAAGCCTAAAGCGCGACTTTGAAATCAAGGGGCACAAGCTGACTCTCACTGCCACGATGCACAGAGAGAAGCAACTCTCAGCACAGGAGGGACAACCTGTTGCCAAAGGAGGAACCAACTACTGGGTGGACTTCGACTGGGACAACGACCACGTTTCTTTCGCAGAGATATTGGAAGCCGTGGGCGAGTTGCCTATCCCTCCTTACCTGAACCGTGCCACCGAAGAGAGCGACAAGACCACCTATCAGACGGTATATTCCAAGATAAAGGGCAGTGTGGCAGCCCCTACGGCAGGACTCCATTTCACCGATGCCGTCTTGGCTGACCTCGACAAGCATGGCATCGACCGTGAGGAAGTGACGCTTCATGTGGGAGCAGGTACCTTCAAGCCAGTGAAGAGCCTGGAGATAGAGGGCCATCAGATGCATACGGAATACATCGTGGTGCATCGCCGCAGCCTAGAGAAGCTGCTCAAGCACGATTGCCAAGTCATTGCCGTAGGCACCACGAGTGTGCGCACCATCGAGAGCCTCTACTACATGGGAGTGCATTTCATCGAGCATCCCGACGGCAACGAGGAAGACTTGCATGTGAAGCAATGGGACCCTTACGAGAAGAGCGCAGACGGCAACCTCGTCAATGGCATTACCCCTATGCAAGCCATCCAAGCCATCATCGACTATCTCGACCGCAACGATTTGGAAGCCCTGCATTCCAGCACCCAAATCATCATTGCGCCAGGCTACACTTATAAGATTGTGAAAATGCTGGTCACCAATTTCCATCAGCCACAGAGCACCTTGCTCTTGTTGGTAAGCGCATTCCTGCATGGAGATTGGCATAAAGTGTATGATTATGCCTTGTCGCATGATTTCCGATTCCTAAGTTATGGAGATTCCTCATTGTTAATACCATAAAATGAAAGGAGGCATGTCATACGTAAAACTAAAGATATGGCATGCTTCTTTCTGTTAATATAGGTTAAGCATGGAAAAAGACTTATCAAATAATTTTTTAGATTAGGAATAATTCATTACCTTTGCATTCGCTTATTCAAAAATAAGCCATGCCATGATGGCTCAGTTGGTAGAGCAACGCATTCGTAATGCGTGGGTCGCGGGTTCGAGTCCCGCTCGTGGCTCTTTGGAATGCGGGATTAGCACATCGGTAGTGCACGGGCTTCCCAAGCCTGGGAGGCGGGTTCGATTCCCGTATCCCGCTCAAAAAGATAAAGCGTTGAGTACTTATATTATAATAAGATACTTGACGCTTTTGTTTTTTATGATGTTGCCGATAACTTACGCAAACCTTTACGCACGATTTTACGTCGTTTTGCATACGACCTATCTGTTTTTTTTATACCTTTGCATCCGTAAAAAAGAATAAACAACTAAAATAGAAAACAAATCATGAAAGAGCTTAAATCTTTGAACAAGCGCACTGCTCCTAAGAGCGTGGCTCCTGAGAAAATCATCCAGTTTGGTGAAGGTAACTTCCTCCGTGCATTCGTGGATTGGATTGTATGGAACATGAATAAGAAGACCGACTTCAATGGTTCTGTCGTTGTAGTTCAGCCTTTGGCTAACGGTATGGTGGATTGGTTGAACGGTCAGGACTGCTTGTATCATGTCAATCTTCAGGGCAAGGAGAACGGCCAGGCTGTCAACACCCTTGAGCGTATCGACGTGATCAGTCGCGCATTGAATCCATATTCTCAGAACCAGGCATTCATGGCTTTGGCTGAGCAACCAGAGATGCGTTTCATCATCTCCAACACTACAGAGGCTGGTATCGCATTCGATGACTCTTGCAAGTTCACCGACGCTCCTGCTTCTTCTTATCCAGGCAAGTTGGTACAGTTGCTGTTCCATCGCTATAAGTTCTTTGAGGGCGACCCTAGCAAGGGTATGATTTTGATGCCTTGCGAGTTGATCTTCTTGAATGGTCACCACTTGAAGGAGTGCATCTATCAGTATATCGAGCTTTGGAAGGAAGACATGGGCGCAGACTACGAGGGCTTCAAGGAGTGGTTTACCAACCATTGCTATGTATGCGCAACACTCGTTGACCGCATCGTGCCAGGCTTCCCACGCGACACCATCAAGGAAATCCAGCAGAAGGTTTGCTACAAGGACAACCTCGTTGTAAAGGCTGAGAGCTTCCACCTCTGGGTGATCGAGAAGGCTGAGAACATGACAGTGGAGCAGATGCAGGAAGAGTTCCCTGCTCACAAGGCTGGTCTCCACGTGCTCATCACCGACAACGAGAAGCCATACCACGAGCGTAAGGTTACTCTCTTAAATGGTCCTCATACTGTATTGAGCCCTGTAACCTACCTGAGCGGTGTCAACATCGTGCGTGATGCTTGCGAGCACCCAGTATTGGGCAAATACATCCACAAGGTGCAGTTTGACGAGTTGATGCAGACCCTCAACTTGCCAATGGACGAGTTGCAGAAGTTTGCTTCCGACGTATTGGAGCGCTTCGAGAACCCATTCGTTGACCATCAGGTGACTAGCATCATGCTCAACTCATTCCCTAAATATGAGACTCGCGACCTCCCTGGCGTGAAGATTTACTTGGAGCGCAAGGGCGAGTTGCCACAGGGCTTGGTATTCGGTCTTGCAGCCATCATCACTTACTACAAGGGTGGTGTTCGCGAGGACGGTGCTCCTATCCAGCCAAACGACGACCAGAAGATCATCGACAAGCTGACAGAGCTTTGGGCTACTGGTGACACTCAGAAGATTGCTGAGGGTGTGCTCGGCTTCGACTACATCTGGCATGAGGATTTGAACAAGACTGTTCCTGGTTTGACCGAATTGGTGAAGAAGGATCTTGACTTGATTCAGGAGAAGGGTATGCTTGAAGCAGTAAAGACTATTTTGTAAAACATGAAAAAACTTATTTTAGCAGCCACATTGCCATTTGCAATGATGGCTGCTTTTGCGCAAGAGAACCAAAAGGGGTACTACACGCAGTATTATGGCAATCAGCCTGAGCTCGTGGCAGAAGCCGAGAAATGGATGGCATCAGGTGAGTGGTGCAATGGTTTTACAAAGGCAAAACCACACAAGAGTGTAAACGCAGTGGATTTTTATCTACAGTATCAGAAAAATCCAGAACAATGGAAAGCTTTGTTTGAATACTTGACGAAGACCGACTTGCTGAGTATTCCGGGAGGAAGACACGCCATTCCGGGAACATCGCTGGTGGTGAGTGTGGAAGACAGCAAGAACGAGCCATTGGAAAAACGCGGCACTGAAAGCCACAATCATCACATCGACTTCCAGTACGTGGTGAGAGGCGTGGAGCGATTTGGCATCATCGACCATTACACAAGCACCCCTAACTGCGACTATCGCCCAGACGTGATTCACTATGACTACGAGAAGGAGCGTGCGCTTTTCTACGACAGCACTCCTGAGGAATTCTTCTTGTTTTTCCCTCGCGACTGGCACATTGCCAAAATTGACAATCATACCAGCGATCAGGACATTAGAGTTATCGTCGTTAAAGTGGATTACAAGGAGTAAACGAAAGTTCGTCCTTGTTTGGAATCTTGCCGATATTAATGGCAGCGCCATCTTCTAGCTCGCCATTCAGCAAGAGTTCACAAACTCCATCCTCAATATAAGTTTGGATAGCTCGCTTCAATGGGCGGGCACCAAACTGTATGTCGTATCCCTTGGTGGCTACGAACTCCTTGGCTTTGTCGGTGACTTGGAGACTGTGGCCCATTTCCTTCACTCTTTGGAAGAGTCCGTTCAGCTCGATGTCGATAATCTTCTTGATGGAAGCCAAGTCTAGTTGGTCGAAAGTGATAATCTCGTCGAGTCGATTGAGAAACTCAGGGGAGAACTGCTTACTCAAACTTTTCTGCAGAATGCTGCGGGCATACTCTTTGTCCTTGGCATTCATCTGGGTAGGGGAGAATGCTCCAGCATTGAATCCCACACCTCGGCCAAAATCTTTCAATTGGCGAGTTCCGGCATTGGAAGTCATGATGATCACCGTGTTGCGGAAGTCGATAAGGCGTCCGTTTCCATCGGTCAATCTTCCCTCATCGAGTACCTGGAGCAAGAGATTGAACACCTTCGGATTGGCTTTTTCTATTTCGTCGAGCAAGACAATGGAGTAAGGCTTGCGACGTACCTTCTCGGTCAGTTGTCCACCTTCTTCATATCCCACGTATCCCGGAGGTGCACCCACCAAGCGTGAGGTGTTGAAGCCTTCAGAGTATTCGCTCATATCTACACGAATCAAGGCATCCGCAGACCCAAACATTTCCTCAGCCAACATCTTGGCAAGATAAGTTTTTCCCACTCCAGTTGGTCCCAAGAACATAAAGGCACCAATCGGATGATTAGGAGCTTTCAGTCCCACGCGATTGCGCTGGATGGCCTTCACCATCTTGACAATGGCATCATCCTGTCCGATTACCTTGCTTTGGAGAACCTTAGTCATATTCTTAAGTCGAGTACCCTCTGATTCAGCCATACGCTGCACAGGAATGCCCGTCATGTTGCTGACCACCTCAGCCACGGCATCCTCATCCACGAGAACATGCTGCGAATTTTCACCATGCTCCCATTTTGCCACCAAGTCGTCAAGCTGTGCTTCCAAGTTGGTTTGCTTGTCACGACAGCTAGCAGCCAACTCAAAGTTTTGTCCAGCCACGGCCGTCTGCTTCATAGCCACCATCTTGGCAATTTCTTCTTGCAAATCGACGATAGGCTGTGGCACGGAAGCACTGTTCAGGTGAGTGCGAGAACCCACTTCATCGAGCACGTCAATGGCTTTGTCAGGGAAGAAGCGGTCTGTCACATATCTGTCTGTCAATTTGACACATGCTTTCAGTGCCTCCTCAGAATAAGTCACCACATGATGCTCTTCATAACGCTCCTTGATGTTGCGCAAAATTTCCAAAGTCTCCTCAGGAGAAGTAGGATTGACGATAACCTTTTGGAAGCGGCGCTCCAAGGCACCATCTTTCTCGATGCTGTTGCGGTATTCGCTGAGCGTAGTGGCACCGATGCACTGTATGGTACCTCTAGCCAATGCTGGTTTCAAGATATTGGCAGCATCCATAGAGCCTTGCGCCCCTCCAGCACCGATGAGGGTGTGGATTTCGTCAATGAAGACAATGATGTCGGGATTTTCCTCCAATTCCTGAATCAATCCCTTGATTCGTTCCTCAAACTGTCCGCGGTATTTGGTTCCAGCCACAATGCTCGTCAAGTCGAGGTTGACAATGCGCTTGCCATACAAGATAGGAGAAGTGGTCTCACTGGTAATGAGCTCAGCCAATCCTTCCACGATGGCACTCTTGCCCACACCCGGCTCACCTATTAATATAGGGTTATTTTTCTTTCGTCTTCCCAAGATTTCCATCACTCTCTTTATCTCCTTGGCTCTGCCCACGACAGGGTCGATTTTGCCTTCCTTGGCAGCAAGAGTGAGGTCGGTGCTGAAATAGTCAAGAACCGGAGTCTTCGACTTGGTAGGTGCAGCAGTGGAAGAAGCTTTTCCTGTAGTCTGCTTATTGCCCTGTCCAAAGAAGTTAACAGGTTCCTCATCGTCATCTTCGTCCTCACCTGGCAGAGAAAGGCTGTCCTGCTGAGAAGAAGCTAACGATTTGCTGACGATGGCCTGCACCTTTGGATAGGAGATATTGAACTCCTCGAAAAGGTTATGCAGTCCCGTCGTAACCTTGTCACTTAGCATTGCCAAAAACAAGTGCTCGGGATTGATGATGGAAGCCCCCAAAGACTGGGCTTCCCTTATGGCTTGGCGTAATACTGCGTCCGCTTCCAAGCTATATGAAATCTCCTTGATTCCTTTTTTAGTTTTTGTTGCATTTACTATGCCAACACTATCGCCAAGCTCGTCTAGAAATTCTTCTAGATCATAACGATCAAAGTCTAGTTGGCAGAGAATTTTTTGGATGGCCCCGCTTTTCAAGTTCAACATGGCCTGTAGAATGTGCTCTGGAAAAATGGCTGCACACCCCACGCTAAAAACATATTCACGGCTCTGTTCTATGCAAGAAGCCACTTCCTGAGAAAATGAATTT
Organism: Lachnospiraceae bacterium; assembly: GCA_963657465.1. Classification (GTDB taxonomy): domain Bacteria; phylum Bacteroidota; class Bacteroidia; order Bacteroidales; family Bacteroidaceae; genus Prevotella. The sequence goes on along the minus strand of CAVKNU010000008.1, from coordinate 4,334 downwards.
GTCATGTATATAATACCTAAATTATAGAATTCAACTTAAACAGAGTCTCTCATGACTAGCATGAGACACCTTATTTTATAGTGCAAAATTACACATTATTTGGAGATTAGCAAAACCCATGCCAACTTTTTTACGTTTTCTTAAAACACAAATAATGCTAAATATCTGCGATTTTTTGCCTCTAAAGCTTTCTGATAGGAGATTTTTTTGTATCTTTGTCGAGAATTTCCGAGGGCTAAAATCGCTTAGAGCGCATTTAAATGCCCTTAAACGGGATTTTCGCTTAGAAAATAATAATAGTAACATTAAATATAAATGGACGAAAATCAGACATTAGATCATGATAGAATCATGAAAATCAACATCGAGGAAGAGATGAAGTCTTCGTACATCGACTATTCCATGTCGGTGATCGTGGCTCGTGCGCTTCCTGATGTGCGAGATGGTTTCAAGCCTGTGCATCGCCGTATCCTTTATGGTATGCTGGGCATTGGAAACACCAGTGACAAACCTTACAAAAAATGTGCTCGTGTAGTAGGTGAGGTGTTGGGTAAATATCACCCACATGGCGACTCTTCCGTATATGGAGCACTCGTACGTATGGGCCAGGAGTGGAACATGCGTTATACTTTGATAGATGGACAAGGTAACTTCGGTTCTGTTGATGGAGACTCTCCTGCAGCCATGCGTTACACAGAGTGCCGCCTCTCCAAGATGGGTGAGCACATCATGGACGACTTGGAGAAGGACACCGTCGATATGATGAACAACTTCGACGATACGCTCCAAGAGCCTTCCGTGATGCCTACCAAGATTCCTAATCTTTTGGTAAATGGCGGAAACGGTATCGCCGTAGGTATGGCCACCAATATTCCTACCCACAATTTGGGTGAGGTGATTGACGGTTGCTGCGCTTACATCGACAATCCGGACATCGATACCGATGGATTGATGCAGTATATTCCTGCTCCTGATTTCCCTACAGGTGCCACAATCTATGGCATCCAGGGCGTGAAGGATGCTTATGAGACAGGACGTGGACGCATCGTTGTGCGTGCTACTGCGGAAATCGAGACTGGCGACACACACGACAAGATTGTCATTACCGAGATTCCTTATGGTGTCAACAAGGAGCAACTCGTGATGTACATCGCCGAACTTGCCAAGGAAGGTAAGGTAGAGGGCATCGCCAATGTGAACGATGAGTCTGGCCGCCAGGGTATGCGCATCGTTGTGGATGTGAAGCGTGACGCCAATGCCAACGTGCTTCTCAACAAGCTTTTCAAGATGACAGCCTTGCAGAGTTCTTTCTCTGTCAACTGCATCGCCTTGGTAAAGGGACGTCCTCGCTTGTTGTCATTGAAGGAATGCGTGAAATACTTCGTAGAGCATCGTCATGACGTAACTATCCGCCGCACTCAATTCGACTTGAAAAAAGCGCAGGAGCGTGCCCACATCCTTGAGGGCTTGATTATTGCTTGCGATAATATTGATGAAGTAGTACACATAATAAGAGGAAGCAAGACTCCATCCGACGCTCAGCGTAACTTGGAGAAGCGCTTCGAGCTGGATGAACTTCAGAGTAAAGCCATTGTAGATATGCGCTTGTCACAGTTGACAGGCCTTCGCATGGATCAGTTGCACGCAGAATACGATGAATTGATGAAGACCATCGACTACTTGAACCAGATTCTCAACGACCCTGAGCTTTGCAAGAAGGTGATGAAGGATGAGTTGAACGAGGTGAAAGAGAAGTATGGTGACGCACGTCGCACGATGATTAAGCCTGACGATCATGAGTTTAACCCAGAGGACTTCTATCCAAACGACCCTGTGGTTATCACAGTAAGTCACTTGGGATACATCAAGCGTACTCCATTGTCTGAGTTCCGTGAGCAAGCTCGTGGTGGCGTAGGTGCCAAGGGTGCTCGTACTCGCGACAAGGACTTCACAGAGTTCATCTATCCAGCCACAATGCACCAGACCATGTTGTTCTTCACCAAGAAGGGACGTTGCTACTGGCTCAAGTGTTACGAGATTCCAGAGGGTGACCGCAACTCGAAGGGACGCGCTATCCAGAACCTCCTCAACATCGACAGCGACGACCAGGTGAATGCATTCCTCCGTCTGAGAGGTTTGAACGACTCTGAGTTCATCAATAATCACTACGTGGTATTCGCTACCAAGAACGGTACAGTGAAGAAGACTTGCTTGGAGGCATACTCTCGTCCACGTGCCAACGGTGTGATTGCCATCAACATTGTGGAAGGCGACGAAGTGGTAGATGTTCGTTTGACCAATGGTCACAACGAGTTGATCCTTGCTAATCGCAATGGTCGTGCCGTTCGTTTCGATGAGAATACAATCCGCACCATGGGACGTACTTCTACTGGTGTGCGTGGTATGCGACTCGATGATGGTGATGATGCTGTAGTTGGCATGATTGTTGTCAATGACCCTGAGAAAGAAACCGTAATGGTAGTTAGCGAACAGGGTTATGGCAAACGTTCCGATGTTGTTGACTATCGTGTAACCAACCGTGGTGGTAAGGGTGTTAAGACACTCAATATTACCGACAAGACAGGTCGCTTGGTAGCCATCAAGAATGTGACTGACGACAACGACCTCATGATTATCAACCAAAGCGGTATCGTGATTCGCTTGGCTGTGGCAGATTGCCGAGTAATGGGCCGTGCCACACAGGGTGTTCGCCTCATCAACTTGACCAAGAAGAATGATGTCATCGCAAGCGTATGCAAGGTGATGAGTTCTGAGCTGGAGGCCTCGGTAGAAGAGGAGAGTAAGGCTGCTTGGGCCAAAAAGAGTGAGGAAATCGAAGAGGAAACAAGCTCTCATCATGAGGAAACCCCAACAGAAGAATAAAATTCCATTAACATTAAACTTTATAAAACAATGAAAAAGTTATTGATTGCTGCAATGATGGTACTAGGTACCTCTACAGCATTTGCAGGCGACAGTGATGCCCTCAAGGCTGTGCTGAAGACTAAGTCTTACGCAGAGGCAGAGGCGCTCGTTAAGCAGAACCTCGGTTCTATGGCAAGTGACGCAGAAAAGGCAAAGGCCTACAACTACTTGGTTGACCTTGCTATGAAGCAGTTCAACGACCAGCAGGCTATCCAGCAGATGAACCAGATTACCAAGAAGAATGATCCTGTTGACACAAAGGCTATGTATGAAGGTGCTGTAAATGCCCTTCAGGCAGCTATGGAGTGCTATAAGTATGATCAGCTTCCTGACGCTAAGGGTAAGGTTAAGCCAAAGTACAATGGCAACAAGGATCGCGTTTGGAATGCTCGTATCCAGCTCGTAAACGCTGGCCAGGAAGCAGCTCAGAAGAGCGAGTCTGACAACGTATTGAAGTATTGGGGTACATTCCTCGACACAGAAGACGCTCCTATCTTTGCAGAAAAGACTAAGGAGAAAGAGGGAGAGAAGGAATACCTCGGTCAGGTGGCTCTCTTCGCTGCTCGTTATGCATATCAGGCTAAGGACGTAGCTCGTTGCGAGAAGTATTGCGACATCGCAATGAAGGACGAAGGCCAGAAGAAAGACGCTCTCAACTTGAAGCTTTATGTCATGAAAGATGGCTTGAAGACCAAGGCTGACTCTTTGGCTTACGTTGACAAGTTGAAGGCAATCTATGCTCAGGATGAGAACAACGAGGTTATCCTCGACAACCTCAATGGTATGTATTCTTCATTGAAGATGGAGAAGGAGCAGGTAGAACTTTTGGATGCAGCTATCGCTAAGAATCCTAACAACTTCGTAGCACTTGCAGACAAGGGTATGTACTATATCTCAAAGAATGATGCAGAGAATGCTATCAAGAGTTTGAAAACTGCTCTCGACGCTAAGCCAGACAATGTAGTTGTCATGACATACCTTGGTGCTTGCTACAATAGCAAGGCTGGTAACTTGCAGGATCCTAATGGTCGCAAGGTAGTTTATGGCGAGGCTATCAAGGTGCTCGACAAGGCTAAGGAGCTTGACCCAGAGAAGGCACAGGCTAACTGGGGTTACACTCGTTACCAGGCTTACTATGGCTACTATGGCGCTAACGCTGCTGAAACCAAGAAGGCAGAAGAAGAAAGCCACTAATTCTACGAAAGAATTAGCTTGTAAATAAATAGAACTCCATCTAAATTTCCCATCATGGATTTTTAGATGGAGTTCTTATTTTTCGGAAGAAAAGGATAAAATGCTCACGCACAAAAATACCTTTCACCCTTCACCTTTCTCAGGAATCTCTAGTGTTTATCGGCATTCTGAGGGTGAAGGGTGCTTATTAGCCCTTCACCAACCCTTCACCTGTC
>CAVKNU010000007.1:0-37675 GCA_963657465.1 Lachnospiraceae bacterium | reverse complement strand
TTGTATGGGAAGAGAGTTCCGAGGAGGCTTGGGATGAAATGCAAGACAAACTTCCAGTTTTTGTTGAGGATGCCACCAAACGTTTGGATGCTGCGCCAGAAGGTTCGCCTAATCATGTGCTCATTGAGGGTGATAATCTCAATGCCCTTGCCGCCCTTTCTTATACTCATGCAGGGAAGATTGATGTCATTTATATTGATCCTCCTTATAATACGGGAAATAAGGACTTTTCTTATAATGACACATTTGTGGATAGAGAGGATGGTTATCGCCATTCTAAATGGTTGTCTTTTATGAATCGCCGATTGAAAATCGCAAAGAAGTTGCTGTCTGAAAAGGGTGTGATATTTATCTCTATTGATGATAATGAGCAAGCGCAGTTGAAAATGCTTTGCGATGAAATATTTGGTGAAAGAAACTTTGTCGCAAAATTTGATTGGCGAAAGAAGACTGGTGCCAATGATGCGAAAGATATTGCGGTCATAACAGAAACCATATTGTTATATTCTGCATCAAAAGTTATATCTTTAGAAAATGGTATTTGGAATAGAGATGCAGACTCTCGTAATCAAAAAAGATTTAAACTCTCAGATGAATTTGAAAGTGTAAGAGGGAAATATTATTTGGATACTCTTGACCGTGGCGGACTCCAATATTCAGATTCTATGAACTATGGAATAGAGGCACCTGATGGTGGTATTCTTTATCCTAATGGACGTTCAGAATTTGTTAATGATGGCTGGATTTGGAAATGGGGTAAAGAGAAAGTAAAGTGGGGATTAGAGAATAAGTTTTTAGAGTTTGTAAAATCTAAGAAAAGTACAGGTTCTAAATATACTATAAAATATAAGGTATATGAGAATGTGGACAATGAAGGAAATATTCGTAAAAAGGTAGGAAGAGCTTTTAGTAATTTAATTTTTGATCCAATAAATCAGCAAGGTAATGCTGAACTTTCATCGATGTTTAATGGCGAAGTTCCTTTTTCGAATCCGAAACCATTGGGATTGTTGAAATATTTGTTTAACACAATAGTATTGAAGGATGCAACTATCCTCGACTTCTTCGCAGGCTCAGGCACCACTCTCCATGCAACGATGCAGTTAAATGCTGAGGATGGTGGGCATCGCAAATGTATCTTGGTGACCAACAACGAGAACAACATTTGCGAGAAAGTAACTTACGAGCGAAACAAGCGAGTGATTCAAGGCTATACCACTCCGAAAGGCGAGCAGGTTGTGGGTTTGGCTAATAACAACCTCCGTTATTACAAGACCGAGTTTGTGGCTCGTGAGCATAGTAATCGAAATCGCCGAGACTTGATGGCTTCGCTTGTTGACATTCTCTGTATCAAGAATGACATCTATAAGGAGGAACCAACCTTTGGTGGCAAGAAATTTAGAAAGTCAGTCTTGCGCTATTTCAAGGATGAGGCAGGGCAGATGCTTATCGTTCTTGATGAGCGAGTGGTCAGCACCATCATCCCGATGATAGCTGAGGTTGCGACCAAAGAGAATCCTTTGAAAGTATATGTTTATAGCGATGGAGCTTACGCATACGAAGACGAATTCCATAGTGTGATGCCTGTGATAGAACTCTGTGCCATGCCTGATGCTTTCTTGCAAGCCTTGGAACATGACAACGACATCTTGCCAGAACAGAAATATAGTGAGGCTATGATTGCTGAGTTTCATGAAAACGAGGAGATTGCCAAGCAAGATGAAGCTGCGGTGAAAGAAGCCCTCAGCGATACTTATCATTATATCGATGAAGACGGCAAGGCAGAGACAGAAGAAGAAAATGAAGATGAATTATCTCTTGAGATAGAAAAATAAGGAGGAAACGATTATGATAGAACTACGTGATTATCAGAAAAAAGCAGTGCGTGAGCTGAAACAGAAAATGGTGGAGATGCTCAACGACCCAGACGACCGTCAACGCTTGATATTCAAGGCTCCTACTGGAGCAGGAAAAACGGTGATGGTTAGTACCTTGCTCGATGAGTTGACTCGTGACCTCCCGATGAATGGGCAGTGCCGATATTCTCGAGTGGCTTGGGTGTGGATTGCACCTAACAAGTTGCATCAGCAGAGCTATCGCTCTATGCGCAACTTTTTCAGTGAGCGTCGTTCCTTGCGCCCTGTGATGTTTGATGAGTGCGACCATTTGGATGGTTTGCATCCAGGAGATGTATTGTTCTTGAACTGGGAGAGTATCAACAAGGACAATGCCGTGATGATACGTGACAACGAGCAGAATCGTACCCTCTACGAGCTGATTCGCAAGACCAAGATAGATCAGCATCTGCCTGTGGTGGTCATCATCGACGAGGAACACATGTTTGCTGGTCGTAATGCCAAGAAAAGTGAGATGGTTTTGCAAGCCATCCAACCGCATATCGAGTTGAGAGTTTCTGCCACACCTGTCACCCAAAGCTATAACGCCGTGGTGGTAAAGCGACAGGATGTAATCAATGAGGAGATGATCAAGAAGGGCATCGAACTGAACCTGAATGTGAAAAGCAGCAAGGAACAGTCGGAGCTTACGGTAAACCAACGCCTCTTGAAGAAGGCACTCGAAAAGCGCAAGGAACTGGCTGAGGCTTACAAGGAATATGGCATCAACCCATTGTTGCTTATCCAGTTGCCTAACGATAGCAGTGAGTCGATGTCGTCGAAGGATAAGACAATCGCCGAGGAGATGCAAGCCTACCTAGAGCAGGTTTGCGACATCAGTGTGGCAAATGGCAGGTTGGCGGTATGGTTGTCGAAGGACAAGTCGCCTAATCTGCAGAACATCACTCGTCCCGACGACATCACGGAAGTCTTGCTGTTCAAGCAAGCCATCGCCTTGGGTTGGGATTGTCCACGTGCATCCGTCCTCTTGATATTCCGAGAATTGCAGAGCATGACCTTTACCACGCAAACCGTGGGTCGAATACTCCGAATGCCAGAGCAGCATTTTTATAAGAACGACAGCTTGAACTACGGTTATGTCTATACCGACCTCTCGGCAGATATGATTAGCATCGTGGGCGATGACATGAACTATATTAGTACCCTCTATGCCAATCGCAAGAAAGACCTGCCGAACATCACGCTCCGTTCCTATTATACGGATAAGCATGGGGCAACAAGAAACCGTTTGGGTTCCCAGTTCCGTAGCATTTTCTACAAGACGATGGAGCGGGAATGGGAACAAAACCCATTGTTGCTCTTCTCGGCGGAAGACTTCTTTGAGGAAGATGGTGAGGCTGAGGATGCGGACGAGGCGAAGAAGAAGGAGGCGGATATGGATGCCAAAATCAAGTTAAATCGCTACAATGCCAAGCGACATGGCGTGCAGACCGATGTGTCAAGAATCTTAGTGGCAATCCCGAAAGATACTCCTTTGACAGGTGACTCTGGCATCGTGGAGATAACGGACAAGGCAAGGTTGGCTCTGAACGCATCCGAATTGCAGAATCTCTTTACCCTGTTCTGTCGCAAGAATGTGGGTGGGTTCTCCAAGTTTGACAGTACGCCAGTCTTGCAAGGTGCCATTGAAAGTGCCTTGGAGGAGTATTTGCAGGTATTCTCGATGGATGTGCCGAAGGTGGTGCTCTATCATCAGAATCGTCCGCATTTCGAGGAACTGATACGCAAGGCATTGGTTACCTACGAGGTTACGCTGAAGAAAAATGCCAAGGAGGTGACGCTGGAATACCAGCAGTCTGTATGGCAAGTGCCAGAGACTCGTCTCTACAATGCGGCAATGGTGAGAACCACGGAAGGTGAAATCTTCAACCATGCCCTGTATCCTTATTTTGAGCAGATAACGGCATCGAGACCTGAACAGGAGTTTGCTCGCTGGTTGGATGACAAGATGGAGTATGTGGAATGGTGGTACAAGAATGGTGACGAGGGAAAGCAACACTTCGCCGTACCTTATACGGATTCGGGTAGCAGGAAGCGTTGTTTCTATGTGGATTTCATCGTCAGACTGAAGTCGGGAACCATCTGCCTCTTCGACACCAAGACCAAGGGCAGCGATGCGGATGCTCCCGAGAAGAACAACGCCCTCTTGGATTACATCTCCAGTTATCAAGCCACAGGCAAGAAGATAGTGGGCGGTGTGCTCATCAAGGACGAGGGCACGAGCAACTGGTATTATCCTGGTGGCATCATCCACGACACCAACAGCATCGACGGATGGTCTGCCTTACATTTGGAAACATTGTAATCATTGTAATCATTTCTTTGGGAATCCCTATATATAATAAGGTATGAAGAAAAGCTTGGACAGAACCTTTCTGAACTATGGTATCAGACAGGAAGACATGCAGCTCATAGAGAGTGCTTGCCAGACAGAAGGCATTGATGCGGACTGGCTGAAGGATTGCATCCTCAAGCCTTTCCAAGAAGAGCGCAATAACCAAAACGAGACCACCCTTGAGGATAAGAAAGTAGCAAAGATTCTCAAGAAGGCACTCAAAGAAATCAAGAAGTAATCATCGAGAAAATCAAGAAGTAATTGATAAGTCATGAAACTGAAGCGTATCTACATAGAGAACTATAAGACCTATCGCAAGTTGGACCTCAACCTGGAGGTCTCAGCCGACCGTCCCATCATCCTGATAGGCGGAGCGAACGGTTGTGGAAAGACCACGCTCTTCGATGCCATCTATCATGCGCTCTATGGACTGAAGATAGGCAACAAACGGCAGTTTGAGGAAATCTTCAATTCGGGCGTAAAGAACGAGAGTGGAATGGAGGAGAAGAGCATTGTGCTGGAAGTGACCTTTTCGGGCGTGGTGCTCGGACAAGAGACTCCTTATCGCTTGCGCCGTGCCTACCTTTATACAGGAGGCAGGGTGCTGGAGAGCAACGTGCTTAATATGAATGGTAATAGTTATACATACGGCTCGGGTTCCACGGCTATCCAGCGCAGCACCAATGAGGCAATAGTCAACAAGATTATCTCCGCCAATCTTCCTGCCGAACTGAGCAACTATTTCCTCTTTGATGCCATGAAGACCTCTGACCTCGTGAAGGAAGAACAAATCAACAAGCTCATCATGAAGAACATCAATTCGGTGATGGGCTTCAACAAATATACCCAGTTGCAAAATGCAGCCTCAGCTTATCTCGACGAGAAGAAGGCGGAACGCTTGGAGAATGAGAACCTGCGTGCCGAATACCTGAAACTGACCAAGCAGAAGGTGGAGTTGGAAAGGGATGTTGCAAATCTCAACGATGCCTATAACGAGGCTTTGAACTATGCCAACGACCATAAGCAGCAGTATGAACAACTGAAAGAAGGCAGAAACTCTGACGAGGTGATTCGTGACAAGATGCGCCAGATAGAGGAGAGCATCAACAGCTACTATCAGAAAGAGAGGGAATATAGACAGGATGCCGAGGCTATATCGAAGGACTTGGAGTTGAGAGTGTTCCTGCCGAAAGTTGCCAACATCATCAGTACGGAAGTAGAACTTATCTTGAACGAGAAGGAGCAGGTGGCTTCGGCAAGGGGAAATATCTTGAATGACCAACAGATAGAAAAGGTGACGCAAGAGGTAGTGGAACTGTTGAAAGCCAAGTACCCACAACTTGCCGAGGTGTCCATCTCTGAGATTATTGCTGAAATCAAACAGAAACAAGAGGCAAGTGAGGACTACAATGACAAGTATGGATATCTGAGTGACAAGGATGTCAGTGTGCTGAAGAGTCTCGTCCAGCAATCCTATTCCAATCCTTATGTCGCCTTGGATGAACGACGAGAGAACTTGAACCTAGAATTGGCGGATATGCCTAAGAAGCAGGAGCAACTCGAAGAGTATAAGCGAGCCTTGACAGGAAGTGACTATAGTATCATCGAACGCTATGAGGCTAACGACCGAAAAATCGAGGAACTGAAAGCGCAGATGGCAGAGAAGAAAGCAAGCATCAAGGAACTGGAGAAGAAAATCTCCACTTACGATTATGATATGCCGCAAGTGCCAGACCCACAGTATGACATGCTCTGCAAGTTGCCTGGTTTCTTCAAGACCTTGTCGAGAAAATTGTTACAGGCCAAGAAAGCGAGCATCGAGCGTATGATGAAGGAGCAATTGAACATCAACTTGGTGATTTATGCGGGCTATATCGGTAGAGTGGAGTTGTCTGCCGATGACTCCGAGGAAATATCTTTCAAAATATTCCATAAGAATGGCAACGAGATTTATCTGAGCCAGTTGAATGCAGGAGCCAAGCAGACGGTGATGCAAGTACTCTTGAAAGTACTGTATGAGTTGGGCGATTACGACCCACCTGTGATGATAGACACCGTGATGGGTGTGCTCGACAAGGAGAGCCGGGAGGTCATCATCAACCGATACTTCCCTGACCTCGCTCACCAAACCATCTTGCTCAGTACGGATACGGAGATAACCACCGAGACGGATTTCAAGAAAATCGTGGCATACGTGGCAAGGACCTATACCTTGCACAGAGACCAGGAACAGCAGTGTACCACGGTGAGTGAGGATTACTTTGGATTACAAATTTACGATTTCTAAATTATGAATGTACAAGACATCAAGCTCGAAGGAATGAGAATACTGGAGGGTACCCACGACTTGCTCGAAGAGGTGAAGAATGCCATCGAGCAAAAGGTGAACCTTTCGGATTATTCCGACACAGTACGACCAGTCGTCCTGAATTTTACTACCGTAATGCGTATCTGCCTCTTGGTGGGACTGAGCGACAAGTCTATTCGCAGCAAGGAAAAGGTTGATGCGTTGCAAACCTCAGCAGGTATGCAACCATTGGGCGGCTCTTTCTTCACGAAATCCAATATCAAGGATGTGTTTGTCGCCTTGATAAAGATGCGCTATTGTGACATTGATGCCGACTGGCAGAACTCTACGTTTCTGAGCAAGGTGCTCTTTAGCGAGATGATGAGAGGCAAGGACATCTTGATGGAAGAAGGGGGTATCGACGAGTGGTTGCATTACAGTCCGTTGAGAGGTGGCAAATCGTTGATGGATATTCCTGAATTGAATCTCTATATCGGACAATACGAGGATGGTATGGATGCAGCCCTTGACATCAATAGTACTGCCATCGCCAATACGCAAATATTGGTGGCAGGTACTACGGGTTCGGGAAAGTCAAATCTGCTGGCTGTTCTCATCAACCAGATCAGAATGGCATCGGCTGATACCTACTATCCTGTCAACTTCCTCTTGTTCGATTACAAGGGGGAGTTCTCAGACCCAGCCCATGCCGATTGGTTGTCGAAGTTTGAGACCGATTCATCTGCCATCTTGAATCCGATGGAGAAGCCGTTGCCGTTTACTCCGTTCAAGGACTTTACTGGCAGACCGATCAATGAAATTCACCTGTATTCCACGACCTTGGCGAATGCCATCTGTGCCATATCTTCCGCTAAGATTGGTGCTTTGATGGACAACCGATTGAGCGAGGCTATCATCAATGCGTATAAAGCGAAGAACCAGAAACCAATTACCTTTCAGGAAGTATTCGACCATTATACGATGCTGATGCCAGAGAAAAAGCAGGGAGATATGGATAGTGTGAAATCCGTATTGAACCAGTTGATTCTCAACAATATCTTTGCCGAGGAAGACAAGGTGGATTTGGTGAAAGGTTGCTATATCATCAATCTCGGAAAGTTTGACAAGGAAGGCATCATGGCAAAGGCCATCGTATATTTTGTGACATCAAAATTGAACAATATCTATGAGCAACTGCCTCCACAGGCAAAGAACGAGGACAGGGTGGAGCTGCGCCATTTCACCATCATCGATGAGGCTCACTATATGCTGGGCTTTGAGAACAAGCCTTTGCAGAACTTGATAGCAGTGGGCAGAAATAAGGGTATGAGTATCATTCTCGCCACACAGAATATGGATTCGTTCAAGAAAGCATCCTTTGATTTCTATGCCAATGCGCAATATCCGCTCATTATGAAGCAACAGCAACAGAATGATGGGGTGTTGAAGGATTTGTTTGGGGTAAGTGGTGTGGCTCTGCAGGAACTGAAACAGGCTATCGCTGGTTTGCAGAAAGGAGAACTGATAACCAAGGATGCACAGGCAATGACACTAGGCATCGGCAAGCATTGGAAAAAGATAAAGGTTACGCATTTGATATGATGGAAGAAGAGGCATTAGATGATTATCTGGAGTCTTTTGAGAAAATGAATCGGGCAGTTATGCGGGGCATCAAGGCTCCGCATAAACCTTTGTTGCTTTTAGCTATCCTTCATTTGGTGCGGAGAAACATCATAGTAAGCAATAGAATAAAGTTGTCGGAAGAGCTGATAGGCGAGTTTAAGTATCTATGGCTTCAATATATAGGTTCGACTGATGGTCAAGAAAGTTATCAAGTAGCAGAGGGATTGACTTTGGATTTGGCATTGCGTTATCCTTTCAAATGCAGCATAGTAAATCCTTTCTACCATCTACAACACGAACCTTTTTGGCGATTGGAAAAGAGTGAGGGGTATGTGGAGCGAAAGAGCTATACGAGCATCAAGCAATTGAGGTCTTGTTTTGCTTATGCAGAGATGGATGAAAGATTGTTTTTGATGATGAGGGATAAGGAGAAATCTATGGTCATTGAAAATAAATTGCTAGGACTTATAAAATAGGATGGAAATGAAATATTTGAATCAATTTCACAAGGAAAGTACAGAGAGGATGCTTCGCAAGTTGGAAGAATGGAAGAAGTCACCGACATCCTCTATCGAAGCTGCGCAAACCATGAAAAGAAACATGGCTCAAGGGATTCGTATGGAAGAAGAATGTCACAAGAATAAGTATAAATAGTAAGGAATAGGGAAGCCTCAAATGAGGCTTTCCTGTTTCCTCAGCATAGCCAAGGCATAGAGTGGAAGGATGGTGACATGTCTGATGGCATCCTTATCTTCCTTGTCTATGTAATTGAATTCCCCAAAATTTTCGAGCGAGCAACGGAAGGCTTCTGTTAGCTTTTTCTCCCTCAAAAACAACCAAAGACTCTTCATTCCCCCTTGCGTACCCGATTTGATTTCGATTGGGGTTATTGTCATATTGTGGATTTCTAGATAATCAATCTCGGCGACACTTTTGCCCTTCTTCTCCCAGTAAAACATCTTTTGGCGTTGGATGCATGGCTTGTTGCGCAGAATCTCCAGTCCTGCCACCATTTCTGTGAGGCCACCTTTGTTGACAAGCTCTTGTGGTGTACCAGCCGAGATGAGCTGTATGAGCTGTTGGGCTAGGTCGCCTTCTAGTTGGAGTACGGCAAGCAGAAGTCCTGGGTCTAAGAAAAGTACTTTTATACTTTTTTCATCTGCTTCAGCGTCCAATGGGATGCCGTTTCCTGAAGTTGAAACAACGGGTGTTGTAATTCCTGCAAGTGTCAATAAGCGAAGAGCCTCCCTGATTTGCGAACTTTGATAATCAGCCGAAATCTGCTTGTATGTTATTTTTTCGCCAGTTTGATGGCAGATGCCACGCATGGTGGTGCGTAACAAGTCTGGGTTAACTCTCTTTTTGTATTTTCCGAAATCGTCCTCGTATGTCAAGATGATGTCTTCTTGTATATTTCTACAGCGGTTGATATCATGGGTGTTAATCCATGTAAGGACAGCTTCAGGCATACCGCCAACCAATAGATAGGTACGGAAGTATTCCACGAGTTTCTCATGGAAGGCTTGTTCCATAGGATGCTTGCTGCCTGCTTCGTTTCGTATGGATATGAGGTTGTCCTCTTGATTTGCTCCCAGAAATTCATCGAATGTCATTGGGTACATAAAGAGAGAATGGATTCTGCCGACTCCAAATGTTGGGAGTTCTTGAAGAGTGAATTCAAGAAGGGAACCTGCGGCGATGACATGTAGTTCTGGGTAATCTTCCTTGAAAAATCGCAAGGCCATGATTGCTTCAGGGCATTCTTGTATTTCGTCAAGGAAAAGAAGTGTCTTTCCTTTTTCTATGGGAACATTGATGTAACTGCTGATTTTTTGAGCAATCTGATGCACGTCAATATCTCCTTGGAAGAATGTCTTTATTGCTTTGTTTCGCTCGAAATTGACTTCTGCAAAATATTTGAATTGTTTTCCTAATTGTCTTACAGCCGATGATTTCCCCACTTGCCTTGCACCGCGAAGCAATAGGGGCTTGCGCATGGAATCTTCTTTCCATGCAAGGAGTTGTTGGTCTATATTTCTATGAATGTATTCTGTCATGTTCGTAAGTGTTTGAATGCTAGGTGCAAAGATACTTAAAATATCGAAATCCGACAAATAATTTGCGCTAAAATATTGAAATCCGACAAATAATTTGTGCTAAAATACTCAAATCCGAGAAATAATCGGAATTGTGTCTTTGAGTATATCCGCTTGGGGGCAATATCGAACTTTTGAATAGTAAGGTATAAGAATGCCTCAACTGAAGCATCCCTACTTTGCAAGCTATCCTATGCCTTGCTAAACCACTTGTTTTTCAGCCATTCTCTTACAGGTACATCATAGAGTTTGTAACTTCCCCAAGCAATGCTGATGGCGAGAAGATAAAGGCAAACGGCCACGAACACATGATTGCCCATTGGAGCATCCTTATGGTTTGCTGCCCATGCCATTTGCATATAAACCAATGGATAGTGGGTGACATAGAGTGGATAAGAAATCTCGCCCAACCACTTGCATACGGCGATGCTGCGCTTGTCTGTAACCTTGCTTCCAGCGCCCATGCTCACGATGAGAGGGAACATGATGAGGATGGCAACAGCATTGTAAATGCCATTTCCACAAGTCCATGTGCCACGTTCGCCTCCAGGGATGCAAGGCAAGCAGAGAAGAATGGCAACCAGGAGTGAACACCACCAGAAACCACCTTTTACAGTGATAAACTTGCCGATGCGAGAGAGTAATAAACCGCAGAAGAATGGATAGAGTAGTCGAGTTGCACCAATGTAGCCTTGCTCAGAATCGAGACACCATCCGCCAATCACTGTGTTGGCAGCGTATGAACGGCCACCCAAGAGATGGAACACATCGAGATTGAGACATACATCGATGGTGAGGAAGGCTGAAACGGCTACGAATATCGTCAATACCGTCTTGGAGAATCGACGGATGAAGAGTGCGTAGGCGATGTTGGCAAGATATTCCCAAAAGAGCGACCAAGTGGCACCGTTCAGAGGGTTGAATTCAGCCCAACCACGAATGTCCCACGACTTCAAGGCTGGCAACATCGTACAGCAGAATACGGTCAATGCAATGACTTTCCACCAGGGTGTCTCGGCTATCAGAGGGAAGTGCTCAGCATCTCCTAGATAGTAGAAAATGGCGCCCACAACTGTTCCCATGATGAGCATAGGGTGGAGTCGAATGAGGCGGCGCTTGAAGAAACTCCAGGTACTCATTCTGTCCCAACGGTCGTCATAAGCATAGCCAATCACGAAACCAGAAAGCACGAAGAAGAAATCTACAGCCAAGTAACCATGATTCAGAATCTGATAGTCTGGTCCGGCAGAGTAAGTCTCGAAGAGATGGAAGGCAACCACAATCATAGCCGCTACACCTCTGAGTCCATCCAATATCTCATATCGAGGTTTGGATGCCAAATAAATGTTATTGTTGTTCACGAATAGTTGGTTTTTAATTTCTTGTGCAAAAGTAATGCTTTTATTTGGATAGACCAAATAATTTGAGAAATGATAAAGTTCTAGGGGAAAGAAAAAATAGGCAAATGGGCATTCGTTGAAAGAAAATGGGCGTTCGTTGAATAAAGTTGCATGCGTAGAAAGATTGTATTACTTTTGCAACAGAAATTTAAAAACTTAAAAAACATTTGATAAAAAAGACAGCTTATGAAACGATTCAATCAATTACTCGTGCTACTGTTCGCCCTCACGTTGGCGACAAGTTGCTCTTCAGATTCCGACTTACTCGATGAAATCGAGAATGGTTCAGATGATAATGGAAGCTCTGGCTCTGATTCGGGGAGCTCAGTCACTTATGAGAGTTCCTTGTCTGATCTCACTTCTTTCGATATATCTATTGACAAGACTGCACTCACTGAGACGGAAAGCATACCCACTGAGGGTGATGAGGCAGAGGATTACATCGAGAACAATACCTTCTCAAACAACATCAGTATTGCCTTCAATGGTACTTCGGCAACCACTTCGGGAAGTGTGGATGGCGTAACGGTAACTGTTTCGGGTGCCGATGTCATAGTCAAGTCATCTGCCAAGAAAGTGAAGTATAGTGTGAGCGGTACTACTAGTGATGGTTTCCTTAAAATCTATAGTGACAACAAATTCGCTTTGGAGCTTAATGGTGTGAACATTACGAATCCTGATGGTGCCCCACTCAATATCCAAAGTAAGAAGCGTGGATACATCATCTTGGCAGGCGGTACAAGTAATGTACTTACCGATGGAACAAAATATGCAGATGCTACCGACGATGAGGATATGAAAGCTGCTTTCTTCAGCGAGGGTAAGATGCTCTTCTCTGGCTCTGGCTCACTGGAGGTGTACGGCAATTGCAAGGCAGGTATTCGAAGCGATGACTATGTGATGTTCCGTCCAGGCAACAACATCTATGTGAAGGCAACTGCTGGCAATGGTATCAAGGCAAATGATGGCATCTATGTCAGAGGTGGTGTGATTAATGTGGAGACTTCTGCTGCGGCTAGCAAGGCACTGAGCAGTGACGGTATCGTGGAGATTGATGGCGGACGAACCACAGCTATCACTACGGGTATTGGAGAATTGGATGATGATGGCACTGATGTGAGTGGATGTGCTGGTGTGAAGGCAGACAGTATCTTTGTGATGAACGGTGGCACTCTTTATTGTAAAAGTACAGGCGCAGGTGGCAAAGGTATCAGCACCGACCAAACACTTACCATCAATGATGGAACTGTGAAGGTAATCACCACAGGCAAACAATACACTTATGGCTCACTCGACACTTCTGCCAAGGGCATCAAGAGTGATGAGGCAATGTACATCAAAGGTGGCAACATCATGGTGCGTTGCACTGGAGGCGAAGGTTCTGAAGGCATTGAGAGCAAGAGTACGATGACTATTTCGGGTGGCAATATCATGGCTTACTGTTATGATGATGCGCTCAACTCTTCGAAAGCAATGACTATTTCTGGTGGTAATATCTTTGCCATGGGAACTAATAATGATGGTATTGATTCCAACTCTACGCTCACGATCAGCGGTGGTTTGGTAATCGCTTGCGGTACCACTGTGCCTGAGGATGGATTTGATTGCGATGACAACACATTTACCGTGACTGGCGGTACACTGATTGGTATTGGTGGTGCAACTTCAACTCCTACGGAAAGTGTTACTACACAGCCTGTTGCCATTCTTGGTGGAAGTAGTATTTCAAACGGTCAATACATCACGGTGGCTGATGCCAGTGGCAACAATGTGCTTGCCTTCAAGGTGCCTCGCGACTATACCCAGCAGGGTTATACGCTGCTAGTGTCTTCACCAAAGATGACTAAATCAAACTCTTATATATTCTCTTCTGGAGCTACCGTGAGCGGTGGTACTGATTTCTGTGGCTATGTGACAGATGCCACGGTGAGCGGTGGCTCTTCTATCACTACAATGACACTCTCGTCAATGATTAATACTTATAATTATACTGGCGGAATGGGTGGAGGCCAGCCTGGTGGTCAAGGAGGTAATCCTGGAGGACAAGGTGGTCAGCCAGGTGGTGGTCCTGGAGGTAGATAAAATAATAAACTTTTCATACTAAATATTGTTTTTGTTTTAATAGTTTAAAGGGTAAGTAAAAAATGATGATGACAATGCATGCGTTAATTTCAAAGTTCCAGCCCATCTCGCTCGAAGAGATGGGCGGAATTAGATTGATGAACAGAACAGACACCAAGTTTGTTACTTCAGTCGATAAGTTGATGGAGCTATTGCAAATGGCTGGTTCTGAGTATCGAGTACAGGAGATAGACGGCAAGCGCAATATGAGTTACGCTACAATCTACTACGATTCTCCTGATTATGCTTTCTATAATGCCCACCATGATGGGCATGCTGGCAGACAGAAGGTGAGGGTTCGCTCGTATGTGGACAGCAAACTTAGTTTCTTGGAGGTGAAAACCAAGGACAATCATGGGAAGACGCATAAAAGTCGTATCTCCTTGCAAGACGACCATAAGGCAATGGATTTTTTACAACAGAATTTGCGCTTGAATCCTCAGCTCTTAGAGCAGAAGATACAGAATGAGTTTCATCGTATTACCCTCGTCAATAAGGCAAAGACGGAGCGACTTACGATAGATACAGATTTGAAATTTCGTAATCTTACCACAGGTTTGGAATGCTCTTTGCCCCAGTTAGCCATCATTGAGCTAAAGCGTGACGGTTTGAAGCCTTCGCCAATTCTCGGCATACTGAGAGAGCTACGCATCCATCAGAGTGGATTTAGTAAGTATTGCATCGGTGAGGCTTTGACCAATCCTCATTTGCGTCAGAATCGAATGAAACCACGATTGCAAAGAATATTGAAAATCTCGTAAAAGGTTCTGAGTGTTAAAATTAGAGAGTCACAAAATAATCATTAATTATTAGAGAGTTATAAAACAATATGGAAAATCTAGCAGACTTTATTGCTTTCTTGCCAACTGTGGCAAGATTCTTGTTCAATACCTTTGCCGTATGGTTTATTACACATTTCCTTTATTTCCCAAAGAGTCGTCGGCGTGAATACTATTTTACTTTCATGCTTATTGGTATCAGTGTGTTTTTCCTCATCAATCTTTTAGGTGGCACACATATCAAAATCGAGTTTGCCCTTGGGCTCTTTGCCATATTTGGCATCATCCGTTATCGTACCGAACAGATGCCTGTGAGGGAGATGACCTATCTTTTTATGATTATCGCTATGTCGGTAATCAATGGTTTGGCTGATAATCTAGGGTGGCTTGCTATGACTGTGGTCAACCTGCTCTTCATCCTCACCACTTGGCTCTTTGAGAACGTTAAGGTGAAGGGGAGTTTGGCGATGAAGATGGTGCAATATGACCGAATCGAACTGATCAAGCCTGATCGACGCGCAGAGTTGCTTGCTGATTTGCAGGAACGCACAGGACTGGAAATCGTAAAAGTAGAGGTTGGTGGCATAGACTTTCTCAGAGACATGAGTGTCATCAAGGTGTTTTATCGTGCGGAGGAAGTATCCTCGGTAGATGGGCAAATGAAGGTTCACTCTTATGAGTATAATGCTTAATATAGAAAAGATATGAATATGGAGACAAGTCATAATAAGGTAAATAGAAATGCGTTTTTGCTAGGTTGGGGATTGGCGATGGGAAGTTTTGTCCAACCAGCCTCTGCCCAAAGTAGTAATGACTTTGGCATTTGGATGGATGCAGGGATAGAGAAAAAGCTCGATAAGCATTGGACGGTGGAAGGTGAGCTGGGGGCAAGAACCCGAAACAATTCCAAGGAGATGGACCGTTATAGTTTGGGATTGGGTACAGACTACAAGCTCAATAAGTACTTAAAGTTCTCGGCAGGTTACAACTTTCTCTACGACCATCGTGGAGGAACACAGACTTACCACAAGGACGGAAGTGTCAACAAGATAACTCCTTCTTATTGGTGGCCTCGCCATCGTTTCCTCTTCGGTGTGACAGGCAGTTATAGTATTGGCAATCTCGGATTGTCTCTCCGAGAAATGTATCAATATACTTATCGTGCTAAGGCTACGGACAAGAAATATGATACTGACACAGAAGAATGGGAAGATGTGAAGAGTAAGAGCCAGCATCTTTTACGCTCTCGATTCCAAATGAACTATCGTTTGAAGCATACGCCACTTACTCCCTTTGGAAGCGTGGAATTCTATCATGGGGATGGGGGACTGCAGAAGACTCGTTATACACTTGGCACTAATTTTTCTATTGCCAAGCATCACGACTTGAAGCTTTACTATCGCTATCAAGATTTGCGAAATAACGATGATGATGATCTCGATACGCACGTATTGGGCATCGGATACACTTATAAGTTTTAGATTTTCTATAATAAAAACTGCTATTTAACGTTATCAACTATATTGAAACTCTTTACTAATAATATTTCGACGGACAGGTCTGGGGGGAGCGAGAGACGCTCCTGCTTGACCAATTATTTTCAGACTATGATGAAGGGACAGAAACGATCGGAAATCATTCTCTATGTTGTGCTGTGGGCATTGTTGTTTGCGGCACCAGTCATCTCGCTGTATTTTGACAGTTGGCATCTTACGGGGGCTTCGGATGTTGCTTCTGGGGTGGCGGATGTTTCGCAGCATTCTGCGGCAAGGGATTGGATGGGCGTCTATTCTGCTTGGAGCTTGTTGGCTATGTTCTGCATCACCTTCTTCATTCATAATTTCTTGGTCGCTCCCTTGCTCGTTTACCGCAACCGCAAATGGCAGTATGCTGGGGCTGTGATTGTGCTGGCGATTGCCTTCACGGCTTATCAGATATGGGGTAGGGCTCATCGCCCAGAGCCTGGGGAAAGGATGGAGCCAGGGATGGAAAGACCTATGAATCCAATGGATAAACCAAAAGATGGACAGATGACTCCTCATCCCGAAATGGAAGGTGAACATCCGATGGACTGGGAAGGAATGGTCAAGGAAGAGCATTTGCGAGATATGAACTTGGAGAAACAAGATGCTCGTCCTGTACCTCCTGCGAAACCAAAGGTTGATATGATACACGAACCTCCTCGTGCTTTCGGTGGTCAGGATTCCGTGGCTTTCATCATTATGAGCTTGTTGCTCGGACTGAACATCGGAACGAAATATTTCTTCAAGTCGCTCGACGACCGCAAGCGAATGAAGGAGTTGGAGCGAGAGAACCTCAACAGCCAACTGGAGTATCTGAAATATCAGATTAACCCTCACTTCTTCATGAACACGCTCAACAATATCCACGCCCTCGTCGATATCGACCCCGAACAGGCGAAGTATACGATAGAGGTGTTGTCGAAGTTGATGCGCTACGTGCTCTACGAGGGCAACAAGTCGATGGCTCCGCTGCAAAAGGAACTCGACTTCATCGGTCATTACATTGACTTGATGAAAATCAGATACACGGACAAGGTTCGCATCAGCTTGTCGCTGCCTACAACCGACTCAACAACAGTTGGGGATAAAGAGCAGTCAAGTATCAACCAGAGCAATATTCTGGTTCCATCCCTCCTCTTTGCCACATTCGTGGAGAATGCCTTCAAGCATGGGGTGAGCTATCAGAAGCCATCCTTCATCGAGGTGAGCGTCAGGGTGGATGAGGCTTCGCATGAGGTGGAGTTCCTATGCAACAACAGCAAGAAACCTGCCGCAGAGGATAAGCATGGTGGAGTGGGATTGCAGAATGCTATCAAGCGACTGCAACTCATCTATGGAAAGGATGGGTACACAATGGATGTAAAACAAAATGACGAGGAGTATCGTATGCTCCTTAGAATGCCGATAAAATAATAGAAAAATGATTAGAGTACTTGCTATAGACGATGAGCCTTTGGCTCTCAGACAGTTGGGTGCTTACCTTCAGAAAGTACCTTTCTTCGAACTGGTGGATAGTTGCCAGAGTGCGCTCGATGCAATGAGCATCTTGAGCAAACAAGAGATAGATGCCCTTTTCATCGACATCAACATGCCCGATCTCAATGGTCTAGACTTTGTGCGCTCGCTCAATCATCCACCGATGGTGGTCTTTACCACAGCCTATCAAGACTATGCTATCGAGGGTTACAAAGTGGATGCCATTGATTATCTCTTGAAACCCTTTGGTATGGGCGACATCCTTAGGGCTGCTGATAAGGTAAAGAGACAATATAATCTGCTGCATACTGCAAGCCTTTCACCTGTGGATGAGGATGATGCCATGTTTTTGAAGACCGAGTATAAGGTGGTGCGCATCTTGGCTCATGACATCCTTTATGTGGAGGGGATGTCGGAGTATCTTCGTATTCATCTCGTTTCGACAGCTTTTGCCTCTGATTCTTCTGTTGTACCAATAAAGCCAGTCGTTGTGTTATTGAGCATGAAGAAAATGGAAGAACGGCTATCAGTAAAGGACTTTATGCGTATTCACAAGTCGTATATCATCAATCTGCATCATATTACGGAGATACAAAAGAATCGTGTGATATTGGATGGAGATGTGGAAATTCCTGTGGGTGATAGTTATCGAGATCGACTAAATGACTATATCAGCAAGAAATTCTTGGGAAAATAAAGAAATGATAACGTGTCTTCGAAAATCTAAAAGTGATAGAATATAAAAGGAGTAAATACTCAAAATGCGAGTATTTACTCCTTTTTTATTCTAAATCGCTAAATTACTTAATCAAATCAACACTGCGTTTGAGGAATGTATCAAGAGCTGCACCCTTCAACATGCCATTCTGAAGTAAGGCGAGGTCGATGAGCTGGTGCACGATATTGTTGCCCTTGGCATAGTCTGCGATGATGTTGTCGCGCTTAGCCTTCTCATCGTTGATAGCTTTCTCTGTGTTGTGTACATCATCTTTCTCCTGCTGAGTAATCTCCTCAGGTTTCTTCTTGCTCTGCTCTTGGTGGAGCACAGCAAGGCGCGCTTCCTCACCCTTGATTTCAGCAAGGATAGGCTTCAAGGCTTCTGTTGTATTTGCCTCAGAGTCGTCCAAAACTTTCTTTACAAGTTCGTGGTCAGAGTTGAGTACGATGGAATAGCTATCTGGCATCTGACCATAGAAATTCATACCAGCCTGGAATTGGCTCATTGCCTTCATACGGCGCATGTATTCGTTCTGAGTAATGAGCACAGGTTGGTTTTGCTCACCCAAAGCTTGTACCTCAACGAAGAACTCTGTCTTGTCAAGTTTTGGCATCTGAGAGCGGAATACCTGTGACAGGTTGTCAGTTTGCTCTTTTGTCAAGTCTGTCTTCTTGGCATCTTCCTTGACGATGAGGCGGTCGATGATGTCGGCATCTACACGAGTGAAACGGCATTTCTCCAACTTCTGCTCCAACATATTGACCATAGGAGTGTCGAGCTGTCCATCCATCAACAATACAGAATAGCCTTTAGCCTTAGCTGCCTCGATGTAGGAATATTGTTCCTCCTTGTTGTTGGCATAGAGATACACGAGATTGCCATCCTTGTCGGTCTGGTTGTCCTTGATGAGAGTCTTGTATTCCTCGAAAGTGAAGTACTTGCCTTCTACATCTTTGAAGAGAGCGAAGTCTTTGGCGCGCTCATAGAAGTCCTCTTGTGAGAGCATTCCATAATTGATGAAGAGTTTGAGGTCATCCCATTTCTCCTCGTATTCCTTGCGATTCTCCTTGAAGATAGAGTTCAAACGGTCTGCCACCTTCTTGGTGATATAAGTAGAAATCTTCTTCACATTGCTATCGCTCTGGAGGTAACTACGGCTCACGTTCAATGGGATGTCTGGTGAGTCGATGACACCATGAAGCAAGGTCAAGAACTCTGGTACGATGCCTTCTACCTGATCGGTAACAAACACCTGGTTGCAATACAACTGAATTTTGTTGCGTTGCATGTCAATGCTGTTCTTGATACGTGGGAAGTAGAGAATACCGGTCAAGTTGAATGGGAAATCAACATTCAGGTGAATCCAGAACAAAGGCTCGTCTTGCATAGGGTAGAGGGTACGATAGAAATTCTTGTAGTCCTCATCCTTCAATGTGCTAGGTGTCTTGGTCCAAAGAGGTTCTACATTATTAATAATGTTATCCTCGTCGGTCTCCACGTTTTTGCCATCTTTCCACTCGGTCTTCTTGCCGAATGCCACAGGAACAGCCATGAATTTACAGTACTTATTCAATAGTTCCTCAATCTTATTTTTCTGAAGGAATTCCTTGCAGTCGTCTGCAATGTGGAGGATGATGTCTGAACCACGGTCTGCCTTCTCAGCATCTTCGATTTCGAATGCAGGTGAACCATCACAAGACCATTTCACAGCTTTACTTCCTTCCTTATAGCTCTTGGTGATGATCTCCACCTTGCTAGCTACCATGAAAGAAGAGTAGAAACCCAAACCGAAGTGACCGATGATAGCGTTGGCATTCTCCTTGTACTTATCCAAGAAGTCGGTGACACCAGAGAATGCTATCTGGTTGATGTATTTATCAATTTCCTCTTCGGTCATACCGATACCACGGTCGCTGATAGTTAAAGTACCAGCCTTTTCATCGAGAGAAACATGTACGGTAGTATCTCCGATTTCTCCCTTGAAGTCACCTTGCGCAGCAAGTGTCTTCAATTTTTGAGTGGCATCCACTGCGTTAGAAACCATCTCACGCAAGAAAATGTCATGATCAGAATATAAAAATTTCTTGATGACAGGAAATATATTCTCTGTCGTTACTCCAATATTACCTTTTTGTGCCATTGTTGTTTATTTCTTTTAATTTATTGTTTTATTTGCCATGCTCTTTGCAAAATGCGTGCCAATCATGTTACATGTGCCAAAGTTTCAGATAAAGTATGTGTTTGGGGAGGTGTAAAATGTTTCGGAAACGGTGTAAAATGTTTCATTTGTTGTTAGAATGATATAATTTTATCTTTTTTTCTTTGGCGGCTCAATGGAATTTTTCTATCTTTGCATTATCATAAAAAGAGAAACATGATTAAAAACCTATCGGCATGGAATACAACGAATCAAACAAGGTCGTCATTGCAGACTATTACTCTTTGCACTACGAAGAATTAAAGCTTTTTGTGCAGTCTCGCTTACAGTCGATGAGCGAGGTAGAGGATATTGTGCAGAATGTTTTTGTGCGTCTTTTACTAACAGATAAGATGATAACTCCTGTTACCTTACCTTGCTTAGTATATACAATCACTAAAAATCTTATCACTGATTATTGGCGTCGTAAGCATAAGTTGGAGGAGTATGAGCATGTTCTTCAAAAAGCTGATTGGCAGAACTACTATACAGAAGATGGTGAATCGGTGTATTCCGTTCGTGAGATTACGGAGATTTTGGAACAGGGTATTACACAACTTAGCAATAAACAGCGTTCAGTTTATCGTTTGAATATCGATGGAATGCAAGTAGGCGAGATCGCTACCCAGCTCGACATCAGCTACAGAAATGTAGAAAAGCGTCTGGGTAGTGCTCGTAAGAAAGTAAGAGAATACGTGCAAAGTATGTTGGGCTAGTTCTTTTTGAAGGCAATGATATGGGTGATAGCCTTGTCCATATAGAACGTTTGGGTGTATTTGTCTTTTTTGCCGTCTTTACTTGTCAATTGATAGGTAGCTCTTATATATAATAATGTGTCGGGCAGAGCTTCATCATTATATTTAATGCCTTTTTTGATGATTGTCAAGGTTTCAATGTCTTTTCTCATCGTCTGAAGTCTCTCTGCATTAATCATGGCCGTAGGCTTCAGTTTGCTGAATCGTTCGAAACTGCAATCCTTATCTATCAGATTCTCATTCAAAAAATCTTTCACTAGGGATTGAGCTTTATGCTGCTCTCCACAAGCAGTGAAAAGCAGCATGACACTCATTAATATGATCGTTATTTTACCTTTCATGCGAAAATGTTTTAGTGTATGAAAGTTGTTGTCTTTTTATTTCTGAGGTATCGTACGGAAAATCTCCAACAAATGATCCCATACCATCTGTACGGTTGGTATGTGTAGGCACTCATCTGGAGTATGTACATTGCGTAGGGTTGGACCAAAACTTACCATATCGAGATCTGGATAACGCTCTGAGAACAAACCGCATTCCAAACCGGCATGAATGCCTAATACCTGAGGCTTCTTGTGGAAGAGTCGCTCATAGCTTTCTACGGCAGTCTTGGTAAGTTCGCTATCTGCACGCATCTTCCAAGCTGGATATTTGTCGCCAACTGTAAGTTTGGCACCAGCTAACTGGAAAGCTGCTTTCACCGTGTTGGTCATATTGTCAAGATTGCTCATGACGTTGCTGCGTTGGGAAGCTACGATGTCGATTTCATGTTCTTTGGTTACAATACTTGCCACATTGCTAGAAGTCTCAACCATCCATGCCAATGCTTCGTCTTGGCAATTGGTGAGCGGACCATTATCTACAGCTTGCAGGGCAAGAATCAACTTATCGGCGACATTCTTCTCAATGACAGGGACAGCCGTTGCGCTTTCCATCTTGAAATTCATTGTCTGTTCTGTGACATGGAACTCATCTTCCACTTCTGAGGCAAATACATTCCAGTCGGCACGTACTTGTTCTTTTGCCTCATTTCTTACGGCAAACACAACTTGTCCGTCACGAGGGATGGCATTGTGCATCTTTCCACTATCAAAGCTAGCCAAATACATTTCGCCTTCCAATTTCTCCATTTCAATATAGAGGAAACGAGTAAGAATCTTTATGGCATTGGCACGTTTCTTATTGATGTCATCACCAGAATGTCCACCATTGAGTCCTTTCAGGGCAAGCTTGAGGAAGAAATAGCCAGCAGGAGCTTCTTCACGTTTGAATTCAAAAGTAGCATGTGTGGTTTGTCCGCCTGCACAAGAAACGAAAATAAGTCCTTCGTCTTCAGAGTCAAGGTTGATGAGCAACTTACCTGTCATAAAACCAGCCTTCATGCCGTGGGCACCAGTCAAACCAGTCTCCTCGTCACGAGTGAACACGCACTCAATAGGTCCATGCTCAATATCATCGCTGTCTAATACTGCCAGCTCAATGGCACATCCAATACCATCATCTGCTCCAAGGGTGGTTCCCTTAGCCTTCATCCACTCTCCGTCGATGTATGTTTGGATGGCATCTTTGGAGAAGTCAAAATCTACATCCACTAACTTGTCGCATACCATATCCATATGACTTTGCAAGATAATCGTCTCACAATTTTCATATCCTGGTGTTGCAGCTTTACGTATCAAGACATTGCCGGTTTCATCTACGATAGTTTCCAAATTATGGCTCTCGCCAAACTCTTTGAGATACTCAATCATGTGTTCCTCATGCTTGGAAGGACGAGGAATTTGATTGATTTTTGCAAACTGCTCAAACACGCGAGCAGGTTTTAATTCATTTTTATTCATTTATTTATGTTATTTTATTTTGAACTTTACACGAAAAATTGTACCTTTGCACCAAATTGTGCTATTAAAGCACTGCAAAGATACTAAAAATGATAAAGATAATGTTATTAAGCGTGTTAATAATTGCTATATCTATTGCATTATTATCCGTAAAGTTGATTTTCCGAAAGAACGGAAGGTTCTCTTCTCAGCATGTGCACGATAATCCGGGCTTGCGAAAGCAGGGTATCCACTGTGTTATGGATCAGGATCGAGAGGCAAGAGAAACAGGAAAGGCATATTAGAATATTAAATAAATAAAATAGGAATAAAAATGAAAAAGAACATTTTAAGTTCAGTGGCTATTGCGGCTGTTGCTGCGTTGTCACTCGTGTCATGCAACAAGTCACAGCCTCAGGTTGAGGCTAAGTCAGAAAGCAAGGCTCCTGCAGAGTTGAAAATAGCTTATGTAGAGGTTGATTCTATTATGACTCAATACACTTTTGCTAAAGAATACTCTGCTATCTTGGAGAAAAAAGGCCAAAATATTCAGGCAACTATTGCTCAAAAGGGTCAGGCTCTTCAGGCTGCAGCTGCTAATTTCCAGCAGAAGGTACAGCAGAATGCTTATACTCGTGAGCAGGCTGAGGCTATCCAGGCTGGTTTGCAGAAGCAGAATAATGACCTTCAGGGCTTGCAGCAACGTTTGAGCAATGAGTTTGCTGCTGAGCAGGAGAAATATAACAAGGCTTTGCACGATAGTATTGCTAACTTCCTCACTCAGTATAATAAGGATAAGAAGTATAGCATCATTTTCTCTAAGAGTGGTGACAACTTGCTCTATGCTGACAAGGCATATGATATCACTAAGGAGGTTATCGCTGGCTTGAACAAGGCTTATAAGGGCAAACTCAAGGGGGCTGAGGCTACTCCTGCCAAGAAGTAATTTTAAAATATCATATAAATTAAGGTAAAATGCTTCGTAACGAAAGATACGAATTTGTATTAAACCATTTCAGAAAAGCGCTGCCAAATGTGACTACAGAGTTGCAGTTTGGCAGCGCCTTTCAGTTGTTGGTGGCAACATTGTTGTCGGCACAATGTACTGACAAGCGAATCAATCAGGTTACCCCTGCGCTCTTTGCTCGCTATCCCGATGCTCGAAGCATGGCGCAAGCAGATGTAGAGGATATTTATGAACTCATAAAATCTGTAAGCTATCCCAATGCGAAGGCTAAGCATCTTTGGGAAATGTCACAACAGTTGGTGACGAGTTTTGACGGTAAAGTGCCAGAGGAAACTAGTCAATTGGTTTCATTGGCTGGTGTTGGGCGGAAGACGGCTAATGTGATTCGGGCTGTATGGTTTGGCCATGCGACGATGGCTGTGGATACTCATGTTTATCGAGTGAGCCATCGTATGGGACTAGTGCCAGCCATGGCAGATACTCCTCGTAAGGTGGAAGATTATTTGATGAAGCATATTCCTGAGGAAGACATTCCTAATGCACATCATTGGTTGCTTTTGCATGGAAGATATGTGTGTAAAAGTACGAAACCAGAATGTAAGAAATGCTTCTTCTCGGAACATTGTCCTAAACTATTGAAAAATAGTAAGTTGGCATAGATATAATTAAGTGAAAATAGAAACATTGTTTTAAAAATCAAACTAGATAAATTAATATACAAATGGTAAAGGTTGCGTTATTCGACTTGGATGGAGTTGTTTTCGATACAGAGACTCAATATACGATTTTTTGGGGAATGATAGGAAAAGAATATCATCCAGAAATGCCTGATTTTGCACAGCGAATCAAAGGTCAAACTTTGGTACAAATATACGACAAGTACTTTGATGATGTGAAAGAGGAGCAAGCTAAGATCACAGCTCGTCTTGATGACTTTGAGCGTAATATGAAATATGAGTACATTGTTGGTTTTGAGGAGTTTGTGAAAGACCTAAAAGCCAATGGCGTGAAATGTGCAGTTGTTACCAGTAGTAATATTCAGAAAATGCTTAATGTCTATGAGAAGCATCCTGAGTTTAAAACATATTTCGATCGTGTCCTTACAAGTGAGGATTTTGAAAAAAGTAAACCCGCCCCAGATTGTTATTTGAAGGGTGCTGCATGTTTTGGTGTGACCCCGCAAGAGTGCGTCGGATTGGAAGATAGTTTTAATGGTCTGAAGTCGGTCAAGGCTTCTGGTGCATTTACTTTAGGACTTGCCACAACCAATCCTGCAGATGCCATCCGACCATTCTCAGATTATGTGATTTCTGATTATACAGGCTTCACTTTTGCAGAATTATCTAAAATTGTGAATGTATCTCAATAATATTTCGTAATTTTGCACCCGATTTTAAAAATACAACGTAAATATGGGTTATTTATCTACAGATAAAAAGAAGGTTACGGCCAAGACTTTTGCAGAAATGAAGAAGGCTGGCGAAAAGATAACAATGCTTACTGCATATGATTTTACAACAGCAGGTATTATTGATGCTGCAGGTATTGATAGTATATTGATAGGTGATTCTGCATCTAATGTGATGGCTGGCAATGAAGATACGCTTCCTATCACAATCGATCAGATGATTTATCATGCCCGTAGTGTGAAACGTGCGGTTAATCATGCGATGGTTATTTGTGACATGCCTTTTGGTAGTTATCAGATAGGGCGTGAGGAAGCTTTGCGTAATGCTTGTAGAATGATGAAGGAAACAGGTGTTGATGCGCTCAAATTGGAAGGTGGTGTTGAAATCTGTGACACGGTAAAAGCACTTGTTGATGCGGGTATTCCTGTACATGGGCATCTTGGACTGACTCCGCAGAGTGTCAATAAATTTGGCGGTTATGGTATTCGCGCAAAAGAAGAAGCTGAGGCAGAAAAACTGATTAGTGATGCCATTGCCTTGGATAAGGCTGGTTGTTTTGCTATCGTATTAGAAAAAGTTCCTACAGCATTGGCGGAAGAAGTCACTCGCCAAGTGAATGCCGTAACAATTGGTATTGGAGCTGGCAATGGATGCGATGGACAGGTCTTGGTTTATACGGATGCGTTGGGAATGACCCAGGGATTCAAACCAAAGTTCCTTCGCCATTTTGCACAGGTTGGGGAAGAAATGAAAAAGGGTGTTCAGGCGTATGTTGAGGCGGTGAAAGGCGGTGAATATCCAAGTATAAACGAAAGCTATTAAAAAGTATGGATACGCAAAACACGCCAGTGCATGTTAAATTGTGGCATCGAGAGTTCTGGATGATGGCATTTGCTAATCTCTTATTGATGATGAGCGTTTATATGTTGATTCCAGCTCTTCCTCCGTATCTTTTGTACGAAGGTTTTGATAATCTGCAAGTTGCCACGTTGATAGGCTCTTATGGCATTGGTATCTTTTTGTTAGGTTGCTTTTGTTCCTATTTTGTGCAACGATATCGGCGTAATCATGTCTGCCAATATTCTATACTAGGAGTAACTTTTTGCATCGCTTTGTTATATTATCTAGATTTCATCCTTAATGTGAAGATGGAGTTTTGGATGATTCTGGGGGCACGTGTTGCGCTGGGAGCTTTCTTAGGGCTAGCTCAGATGACTCTTTCTAGCACACTGATTATTGACACATGTGAATCATTTCAGCGTACAGAAGCCAACTATTTCGCCTCTTGGTTTAGTAGATTGGCTTTAGCATTAGGACCATTTGCAGCATTGGCAACTTATCGTTTAATGGATTATGGTAGTGTGCTACTCTTGGCTTGTGCTTTGTCTGTGGTCGCATTTGTGCTTGTCACTATGGTCAAATTCCCATTTAAGGCTCCAAGTGAGAATATGCCACTCTTTAGTTTGGATCGTTTCTTTTTGCCACAAGGCTTTGCTTTGTTTGTCAATCTCACGATGCTGACGACTGTGGTAGGCATTTTTTTCACCATGTTTAATACGGAATTATTTTATTGCATGATGATGGTTGGATATTCTTTGGCTTTGTTGTCAGAGAAATATGCATTTGCCAATGCTGATTTAAAAAGTGAGGTCCTTACGGGAGTTATTCTTTTGGCTTCAGCTGTATTGATGCTCTTTTCAGGACAATCTGCAGCTATAGATTTTATCAGCCCTACGTGTGTCGGGTTTGGTATAGGAATTATTGGTAGTAGATTTCTACTTTTTTATATCAAATTGGCTAAGCATTGCCAAAGAGGAACTAGCCAGAGTTCATTTTTCTTAGCTTGGGAATTAGGAATTAGCTTGGGACTTTTTATCGGAATCAGCAAATTGAGCGACAATCTTCTTTATTTGTGTTTAGGGTTGTTGGTCGTTAGTTTGTTGTTTTATAATTTTTTTGTGCATTCTTGGTATATGAAGCATAGGAACAGATAAAGTTCTGATTTACCTAAGATAGATAGTATAAAAATGGAGCTTTCACCTAGCTAGGTGAAAAGCTCCATAAATTTTTCTTCTGTAAGGATGGTGATGCCGAGTTGGTGAGCTTTTTGGTTCTTTGTACTTTGTGATTCAGCATCATTGTTAATTAGGTAGTTGGTCTTCTTGCTCACACTACCTGTCACCTTGCCACCTTCTTGTTCAATATATGCTTTTAACTCGTTACGGTTGGCATAATGATATACCTCCCCTGTAATGACAAAAGTCAGTCCCTCGCATTTGCTGCCTTTTACTGTAGGTTCTTCCTTTTGGATATTCAGCTCTTTTAATAAGTTTTGCACATGTTCGAAATTCTTGTCATCGTGGAACCATTTGATGAATTTTGCACTTTTTTCAGGGCCGATACCGTCTATGTTGGCAAACTCGTCTTCGAAGAGGCTAGTACGAGCCGTATTGAATAAATCAACGACTTGATATTTTGCCAATAGGCGTTTAGCAACATCACCTCCACATAATGGTATGTTGAGTGCATATAACAGGTGACGTCCATCGGTAGTTCTACTTCTTTCTATGCTTTCCAATAAATTATGAAGAGATTTCCTACCAAATCCTTCAAAAGTCACAATTTGATGAGCGTAATTGTTCAATTTGTAAAAGTCGGCATATTCTTTGATATAGCCTTCGTTGACAAATCGTGAGACAGTCTGTTCTGAGATTCCATCAATATTCAATCCTTCTTTGCTTACGAATCTAGCAAACTTTTTGAGTTGTTTGGCCGCACAGTCGAGGTTAGTACAATGAAGGGTCTTTGTTCCGGTATCACTTGTCGTAACGATGGCTGGAGCATGGCATACTGGGCAGGTGTCTGGTATTTCCAAAACTCCTTTGCTTTCCGTTATTTTGATAATCTTAGGGATGATTTTGTTGGCTTTGATTACTTGTAGTTGGGTACCTTTTCCTCCAATACCTAGACGTTCGCATTCACTGATATTACATAAGGATGCACGTTTTACGGTAGTTCCCTCCAGTTCTACTGGTTCAAACACGGCTACTGGCGAGATGGTACTAGCGGCGCACGACCATTCTATATGGTCTAGAGTGGTGTCGGCATGTTCGTCTTGCCATTTGAAAGCAAATCCTGCACGGGTAGCATGATGCCCTGTCACAGAACCAGTAGAAGCATAGATAGTGTCATCATAAGTGATAACCAGACCATCTACAGGGAAAGGATTGGTCTTGTTGGTAACCTTTTCTGTGAAGGTGTCGATTTCCTTTTGTATCTCCTCTTGGGTAGGATGTGGGATGAGCGTTCTTTCTACTGAATGAAAACCAAGTTGGTCGAGGTAGTTCATTCTTTCGCCCCAAGGAGTGATTTCCTTTTCTGTATATACGAGGGTAAATGGAATCCATTGCACATGACGTTGCTTTACTTCTTCCATGTCTTTCAGTGAAAGTGTACCTGATGCTAAGTTACGAGGATTGGCATAGTCACCTTCTGTCTCTAAGATAAACTGTTCGAAATCTTTGTAGGAAATGACTGCTTCACCGCGGACTACAAGATGACCTTTGTCCTCTATGGTAGGTAGGATGCCATTGATGGCAGGAGCAAGATGAGTAATGTTGGTACCCATATGGCCATTTCCACGTGTTACAACTTTACTGAGCTTTCCGTTGTCGTAAGTGACCACGAGCGTTAATCCATCGAGCTTCCATGAAATCCAGATAGGTTTGTTCTCTGCCCATTTTGCCAAATCTGTCACCTTTTTGGTCTTGGCAAGGGAGAGGGCTGGGAACTCATGTTCTTCTTTTTGCCCGATAATGGTATCTTCTGAAACTTTATTGGTAGGAGAATCTGGTAAGATTTCACCAGTTTTTTCCTCTAGTTGCTTGAGCTGATCGAATAGGTTATCCCATTCATGATCTGTCATCAACTCCGTTTTTCCGTTATAATAAGCTTCTGAAGCTCGGTTGAGTTTTTCAACCAACTGCTTCATCAAAGATATTTGTTCTATCATAATAAGTTCTTAAGATTTTAGCTATAAAAGAAAAAGATGAAGATTGATAAGAGTATTCTTTTTTAAAAGATTGTTTTTAAGCACTAGGAGCGATGGTTAGTTTTTCAAAAGCAAAACGCATACCATGTGTGCCGTAATTCACTCTACCACAGATACAAAATCCCATGGCAGAAAGAAGTTTAATCATTGGGATATTGTCATAGTTGGTATCCACCTTGATGCTAGGTACGTGTTCTAGCTCACAAAGACTATTGACTTTGTCTAAGAAAATTTTAGCGTATCCTTCACGCTGAAAGCTTGGTAGTGTAGCAAAGCGATGTACCACGTAGTAATTGTCGTTGGTTAGCCATTTGCCATCCAAGAAATCATATTGGGGTTCACCATTGAGAATGACAGCACCATATACTGCAACTTGTCCTTCAATGGTTAATACATAGGCATTTCCATTATTTATATCGTTGAGAATGTCTTGCTGTGCAGGATAATCATCAGTCCATTGATGACGGCCAGATGTAATCATCTGTTGGCGAGCTTCGTCTATTACTCTCCAACAGCTATCAAAATCTTTGATAAAGGCAGGTCTGAAATCAATCTTCATTCGTTCTTTCTTTTTCTAAAATTTATAATCGTGTGCAAAATTAACAAAAAAAAACGAAAAATTGTCATTATCGGAGAAAAAATAGCTTGTTTATACTGTTTTTTCTCCGATTTTTTCATAAAGGAAGCGCTCTTAGCATAAAATGCTACTCTTTGTAGTTGTCGATTTTCTTTAGATAATAGCTCTTGAAGTCATTCCAATGATAATAAGGAGCCATGTCTGTCTGGATAGGTAGAGTAGCTTCGTCTTCGTTGAGTAAGACTTTGAAGATGATGTCATTTGCCTTCTTGTCGTTGCGATAGAATACAAATTGGATGTTGGTTGCCATAGGGGTTATTTTGTAGTCAAACCACTTGCTGGCAATCTGTTCCGGATCTTTGATTTCCTCTCCATATCCATTCAAGTCAAGTAGGCAGGTGAGTGGAGTGACCATGGTGTCATGTCCGTATCTGAGAGTGGCTCCTGGATGTTTTAGGGCAAGGCAACTGTCTGCTTGTTCTATGATATTGCGTAACAAATTGCGTTGTGAATAGGGTTGCTTGTTGCCTGTATAAGGAGAGTAACCAAATGACATTTGCCACCAAGCATTGCTTGTCACCCAATTCTCATAGATTTCGTCTTCATTGAATAAGTCGTAGAGTGAGATTTTGCCTCTCAGCTCAGTTCCTTGGATGGCACCAGCCATTTCGAAGAGTTTCCAATTGAGGTCACGTTGGTTGATGTTTTGTTTCACCCAGTCTTGGTCGTTGAAAAGTTCTTGCATTACTCGTTGGTAACAATCATGCTTTTGATTGAATTCTTCCTGTACAACTTTTCTGCCTACACAGTATTTTAAACTGTCGAGTTTGCGATCATCCAAGTTCATGTAATACATGTCGTGTTCGCTGGCATCATGGAATATGTTTAATTGTGGGTTCAGACGCAATAATTGCTGTAAACCATTTTCCATGGAAAGGATGCAACGGATGACAATTGTGCTTCTAGCTTCAATGTTTGTCTTACCTGCAAAAATCTTTGGAAAACGTTCCATCATTCTACGAGTGATTCCCTGGTGCTGCAATGCGCCGAGTGGGGTTAACTCTCCGTCACGTCCTTTGGCATCTTCGCGAATCAAGGTCACCTTCTTTAGTGTTTCTTCTCCCTTTGCTGTCAATTTTCCTTCCTGTTGAGCTTTTAGTAAAGAAAAGTACGGAACGTCATATGCAGCCTTACCAATCATGTAACGTGAACCATGACGACCGTAATGGCTTAGATAGAAAGGGGTGTAGCCTTTTGGAGCCGGTGTCAATTGCTTTTGTGGACCACGGTAGGCCACGTAATTACTAGCCGACAAAGTAATGTCGCGTTTGAAATCTTCTTTAGGGGTTTGGGCTGTGGCGGAAAGTGCCAAGGCCAATGCCGAAGCAAAGAGGATGAAATGTTTTTTCATGTTTATTTTTTATTGAAATGAATATGAATGTAAAGATACCTATGCCATACTAGGTTGTGATATGGCATAGGTGTGTCTATTTTAATTAGATAGCCAAGCATTTGTCTAGCTCAGCGCAAATTGCATCTTTCTCATCTTTGATGTGCTGACCGATAAATACAAGCTTGATCATACGATCGCCTATTTCGGAATCCCATTCTTTAGCAAGTTGGGTCTCACGTGCCAGAAGCTCAGCCAATTGGTCCTTTGGCATGGTGGCAAGCCATTGGCCTGCTTGCTTGATGGTCTTTTGCTTGCCTGCTTGTTCGAAGACATAACACATATCGCGTTCGTCAGCGAAGTAACAGATACCTTTGGCACGTACCACGTTCTTTGGCCATTTTCTAGCTACGAACTCATCAAATAATCCGAGGTCAAAAGGCTTGCGGCGGTAATATATGAAAGTTCCGATTCCGTATTCTTCTACTTCGCCACCTTCGTGCTCATGGTCATGGTCATGGTCGTGATGGTGGTGATGCTCGTGTCCATGCTCGTGAGAGTGTTCATGATGATGTTCATCTTTCTCATCGTCGTCATGATGATGATGATGCTCATGTTCTTCCTCATCTTGATGGCGCTCTGCCTCAATTTCTTGAATCCATCCAGCAGAAGTAGCAACAGTGTCGAAATCAAACTTATGTGTGTTGATGATTTTGTCGAGGTCGATGTCGCCGTAGTTGCATTCAAAGATTTCTGCCTTAGGTTGGATTGCACGAATGATCTGTTTTAGCTTATCCAATTCATTTGGCTCTACATCAGCTGCCTTATTTAAAAGGATGATGTTACAGAACTCAATCTGTTGGATAACAAGTGAGGCAAGGTCTTCTTCATCAATATCTTTTTTCATCAAGTCGTCGCCATTGGCAAATTCGTCCTTCATGCGGAGAGCATCAACCACAGTGACGATGCTGTCTAAACGGAGCACGCCATTCTTGATGTATTCTGGGCCTAGGGTAGGGATACTGCAAATGGTTTGGGCGATAGGGGCAGGCTCGCAAATACCACTGGCTTCTATTACGATGTAGTCGAATTTCTTCATATCGACGATTTCCTTTAGCTGCTCTACTAAATCCATTTTCAAAGTACAGCAGATGCATCCGTTTTGGAGTGCAACGAGAGAGTCGTCTTTCTTGCCAACAACGCCACCTTTTTCAATGAGTGCTGCATCTATGTTTACTTCACCAATGTCATTTACGATCACGGCAAATTTGATACCTTTCTTATTGGCTAAAATCTTATTGAGCAAAGTGGTTTTTCCACTGCCTAGATAACCTGTCAGTAATAGTACTGGAACTTCTTTTGTATTCATAATTCCTTTTCTTTATAACATTCTTTATGCAAAGGTACAAAAAATATCCATATGATGGTGCTTGTAAATGTTAAAAAATCCTCTCTCCCAAGGCTTTGCTTGGAAAAGAGGATTTCTTTTGGTTATCTGATAAATAGAATTTTATTTTTTATAATTGTCAAGACCCTTGTTCAGGAAGTCAACGTATGCATTCACGTCTTCTTTGAAGCTGAAGGATGCTGTCAAAGGATTGCCTTCGTTGTCCACGGCTACATAGAATGGTTGTGCGTTAGCTCCAAATTTGCTAGCTTGCAAATAACTCCATTTGTCACCGACTGTTCTCAATGTCTTCTTTTCGCCATTGAAGGTTACTTCCATTGGCTCTGGGAGAGGAGTTTTGTCATCTACATAGAGAGAAATCAATACATAGTCTTTGGTCAATTTATCTGCCACATTAGGATCTGTCCAAACAGATGCTTCCATCTTACGGCAGTTTACACAACCAAATCCAGTGAAGTCGATTAATACTGGTTTGCCAGCTGCCTTTGCTGCTGCCATACCAACCTCGTAGTCTTTGTACGCTGGTTCTACGGTCTTGGTGTTAAGATTGAAGTCCTGAGTATTGACTGGAGGAGCAAATGCACTAACAGCCTTACATGGGGCACCCCACAAACCAGGAATCATATACACGGAGAATGCAAGTGAGCAGAGACCCAACATGATGCAAGCTACTGGCATAGGCTTATTGATGTCGCCACCAATGGCATCAACCTGGAATTTCAACTTGCCGATGAGATAGAGACCCAAGAGGGCAAAGATGACAATCCATAAAGATAGGAATACTTCACGATCGAGGATATGCCAACCGTATGCTAGGTCGGCAACAGACAAGAACTTCAGAGAGAATGCCAATTCCACAAAACCCAATACAATCTTGATGGTCTCCATCCAAGAACCAGACTTTGGAGCAGACTTCAACCAGGATGGGAACAATGCAAAGAGTGTAAATGGTAAAGCTAATGCCAAAGCGAAACCAAACATACCGATGGTTGGGGCCATCCAGTCGCCAGAAGTAACAGTCTGTACTAGTAACAGACCGATGATTGGGGCTGTACAAGAGAAACTAACCAAAACTAAAGTGAATGCCATCAAGAAGATGGAAATCAAACCGGTGGTGCTAGAGGCCTTGTTGTCAACAGCATTGGCCCATTTGTCTGGCAACTTGATTTCAAACCATCCGAAGAAAGAGAATGCGAATACAGCCAAAAGACAGAAAAGAATAATGTTGAATACGGCACTAGTTGAGAGCTCGTTCAACTTGCTAGGACCAAATATGGCAGTAATTAACAAACCAAGTCCTAAGTAAATGATAACGATTGAAAGACCATAAGTCACAGCATCACGAATACCTTTCTTCTTGTCGTCCTTGGCACGTTTGAGGAAGAAGCTGATTGTCATAGGGATGATAGGCCAAATACATGGCATAACCAAAGCCAAGAGACCACCAACCAAACCCATAATAAAAATGTAGAACAAAGAGTGGTTTGCTATGTCATTAGCGCCACCAAAAGCTTGTAGTTCCTTTACGACTGGTTTCCAAAGAGACTTGGTGTCCATAGACTGCATAGCTGAAGCAAGGGCTGCAGAATCGACAGCTTGGGTAGAATCTACATTTGTTTGAGCGGCGAGCAATGCCAATGAGTCTGCTTTTACTTTTGCTAATGCGGCAGGGTCTTCTGTGGCATCTTTTTTTGTCTCTGCTGCAGCAGCTTTGCTATCTACGGCTGGAGATTTTCCAGAAGACTTAATGGAACATTCGCTTGGAGGCAAACAGTTTTGATCATTACATGCTCCATATTCAAGATAAGCATCAATAACATACTCTGGCTTAGTGAATTTTACCTTCTGAACGAAAGTAACACTTCCTTCGAAATAACGCAAATTCATGCCAAAGAGATTGTCAAAGGTTGAAATCTCATGACCACGAGGTTGAAGTTTTCCGACAACTTCTACGCCATCCATTTTTGTAGGATTGAATGTTGCGGAGATAGGACCATCACTACCTAAATTAGTAGAATAGACATGCCATCCTGGTTGGATTTTACCACTAAAGATGATTTCTGCCTCAGCCGAACCGTTTGTCTTCAGTGAACTGGAGAATTTTACAGGATTCAGCATTTGGGCGTTTACTAACAAAACTACCAAAAGTAGCTGTAGAACGACTAAAATTCTTTTCATTTGTATTTAAATTAATATTTTTTGCAAAAATACGAAATTCTTTTCACATGATAAAACTTTTAGATTGCTTTTTCTGCAAAACTATTACGAATTATCTGTTCTTTATTATAATTAGTACGTTTTCATAATGAAAAAGGGTACTATGAAGATGTGTAAAATGTTTCATGAAGTTTATTGTATGTTTCATTTGTCAAGAAATCCACTAAAACCGATAAAAATTGCTGTATAAATAATCTTAAAACGCTTGTTTTGCAAAAATAATATATTATCTTTGTGGTCGAAAATTTAATAAAACAAAATCTATTATTTAAATAAGTAAACAAAAATATTATGGTAAGCAACAACATTCCACAGGTTAAGCTTGGCATCATTGCCGTTAGCCGTGACTGTTTTCCAATTGCGCTCTCTACACAGCGCCGTGAGAACATTGTAAAAGAGTACAAGGGTGAAATCTTCAACTGCCAGACTACAGTTGAGAACGAACAAGATATGCTCAAGGCTTTGGGCGAGGTAAAGGAGCAGGGCTGCAATGCCTTGGTAGTGTTCCTTGGCAACTTCGGTCCTGAGACTCCTGAGACTTTGATTGCAAAGAACTTCGATGGTCCTGTTATGTTCGTAGCAGCTGCTGAGGGTGATGGCGACATGATCAATGGTCGTGGCGACGCTTACTGCGGTATGCTCAACTGCTCTTACAACCTGGGCATGCGCCACCTGAAGGGCTATATCCCTGAGTATCCTGTTGGCACAGCAGAGGATGTAGCCAAGATGATTAAGGACTTCGAGCCTGTGGCTCGTGTTATCCTCGGTCTGAAGGGCTTGAAGATTATCACATTCGGTCCACGTCCTCAGGACTTCTTCGCTTGCAACGCTCCTATCAAGGGCTTGTATGAGCTTGGCGTAGAGATTGAGGAGAACTCTGAGCTCGACCTCCTCGTTGCTTACAAGGAGCACGAGAATGACCCACGTATCGACGACGTTTGTGCTGATATGGCCAAGGAGATGGGCGAGGGGTGCTACTATCCAGACCTCAGCCGCCGTATGGCACAGTTTGAGTTGACATTGCTCGACTGGGCAGAGGCTCACAAGGGCTCTCGCCAGTATGTGGCATTCGCCGACAAGTGCTGGCCAGCGTTCCCAAGCCAGTTTGGTTTTGAGCCTTGCTATGTCAACAGCCGCTTGGTTAGCCGTGGCATCCCTGTAGCTTGCGAGGTAGATATCTATGGTGCCCTCTCTGAGTACATCGGTATGTGCGCTTCTGACGATACTGTAACATTGCTTGACATCAACAACTCTGTACCTCAGTACATCTACGACGAGGACATCAAGGGCAAGTACGACTATAAGTTGACCGATACCTTCATGGGCTTCCATTGTGGCAACACTCCTCAGTGCAAGATGTGCTCTAACCGTAAGATCAAGTACCAGCTCATCCAGAACCGCCTCTTGGAGAACGGTGGCACACCAGACTTCACACGTGGTACATTGGAGGGCGACATCGCTGCTTCTGATATCACATTCTATCGCTTGCAGTGCGATTCTGAGGGTAATCTCCGCTCTTACATCGCTGAGGGTGAGGTTCTCGACGTTCCTACACGTTCATTCGGTGGTATCGGCATCTTCGCCATCAACGAGATGGGTCGCTTCTATCGTCACGTATTGATTCAGAAGGGCTATCCTCACCACGGTGCCGTTGCCTTCTCTCACGTTGGCAAGACACTCTTCGAGGTATTCAAGTATCTCGGCATCAAGGACATCGCTTATAACCAGCCTGCAAGCCTTCCTTACCCAACAGAGAATCCTTGGAAGTAAATTTAGATTTAAAGGAAATCTTATATAAAGAAAATCCTGCTAGCAGTCTAGTTGCTAGCAGGATTTTTATATTCAAAAAATAGGTGTTGCTTAAGCAAAACTGCCACAACCACGGCTTCTGAACAAAGCCTCGCCATACATTTCCATGGCGTTCATGTAGCTTGCAAAGAAGGTTTTCATTACCTTCTTGATGTTTTCGTACATTGCTTTCATAATTGTTATCCTTTCTTTTTTTATTGTTAATACTAGGGTAATTACTTACCCATTTCCATTTTGTTGTTTACATTTACAGCCTTGGCAATCATTATGCTTACTACTGCAAGAATCATTACTGTTGTCATCATAATTTAGTTCCTTTCTTTACTTTACGAGATGCCATTTTGCATCTCAGTTTAACATTATCCTTTTTCAAACAATCTTACCTTTTCGCTTGCAAAGTTAATGCCTTATTTTTGAAATTCTGTCACAAAGGCATGACAAAATGAAGAATTATCGCTATTTTTTGATACACATCAAGAATTCTAATGTAGAGATTCGGATAACCCCCACTTGCTGTTGTCTAGTATGCTCCCAAAACTTTCCAGTCGTCTATCAAACTGAATAGACGAGGAAGGGCTGGCTTATAGCTGTCGGGATAGGTGAGGGAATAGACGAAAAGCATTTTGCCACTTTTGATGAACTTGTCGTAATGGCTATACCCATCCACTCGAACTCCGTTCTCATAGATGGGACCGGAGAGGATAAAGTTGGAGTTCTTCATAGTCTTGTTGCAATGAAGCTTTTGGGCGAGCGAATCGGCGCAAGCTTGGAGGGTAGGGCTGTAGTTAGGGGTGACGTAAC